>NZ_JBHZAH010000114.1:0-16042 GCF_042754225.1 Rhodococcus sp. NPDC059234 | reverse complement strand
CGCACGGTCAGGACGAGTGCAGCAGGCCACCGAGCCTGGCGGCCAGGGCGTCCCAGCGCCACTGCTCCGAAACCCACTGCCGCCCGGCGGCGCCCATCGCGGCCGCACGGTCCGGGTCGGCGAGCACCGACACCACCGAGTCGGCCACGGAGGCGACCTTGCGGCCGTCGACCACGTGCCCGGTCTCGCCCTCCCGCACCGTCTCCGGCGCGCCGCCCGAGTTGCCTGCGATCACCGGAACGCCGGTCGCCGACGCCTCCAGGAAGACGATCCCGAGACCCTCGACGTCCAGGCCCGCCCCGCGGGTGCGGCACGGCATCGCGAAGACGTCCGCGACGGTGTGGTGCGCCGCGAGTTCCGCGGCGGGCACGCCGCCGGCGAAGACGACGTGTTCCTCGACGCCCACCGTGACCGCCAGTCGGCGCAGTGCCTCCTCGTACGGCCCGCCCCCGACGATCACCAGCACGGCGCCGTCGATCGAGCGGCGGATCTGCGGTAGCGCCTTGATCAGGACGTCCTGACCCTTGCGCGGGACCAGCCGGGACAGGCACAGGACGGTCGGGCGGTCCCCCAGCCCGTAGCGGGCGCGCAGCTCGGCTCGCGCCGCCGGATCCGGCCGGAACACCTCCGCGTCCACGCCCGGCGGCAGGTGTTCGAGCGCCGCGTTCGCACCGAAGGCCGCCGCGAACCGGCGCCGGGTGTACTTGCTGACGTAGGTCACCGTGTCGGTGGTGTTCCCGATGCGGCGCAGCGACTGGCGGGCGCCGGGCAGCATGGACCAGCCGACCTCGTGACCGTGGGTGCTCGCGACGATTCGCTCGGCGCCGGCTCGGCGCAGGGTGGGGGCGAGCAGGGCCAGGGGGGCCGCCGCGCCGAACCACACGCTGTCGCACTCGCGCGAGCGCACCAGCTTCGCGGCCCGCCGGGCCACCAGCGGCGTCGGCAGCATCAGCGTGGTGGGATGCCGGACCACCTCGAACGACTGCCGGGCATCGAACTTGGTGTGACTGTCACCGCGCCAACGCGGGGCGTAGACCACCAGCTCGTCCGAGGGCAGTGCATTCGCGAACGACTGCAGGTAGGACTGGATACCTCCCGGTCGGGGCGGAAAGTCATTCGTCACCAACAGGGTTCGGCGCATGGTTCCACCGTAGGGGTTGGCCCGCTGCGCCCGGCCCCCAGGGTCGACGCGTCCGCGCCCACCCGCCCGAGGTGGTCGTGCACGCCGTCACTGCAGGTGGGCGACCATCCACGAGCCCCACTGCGCGATCAGTTCGCGCTGCGGCACACCCAGCACCTCGCCGAGGCGGGCGTCGAGGCCGGCCGCGTCGACCGGCCCGGCGGCCAGCGCGTGGTAGAGCTCACGCAAACGCTCCTCCCCGAAACGGTCCGCCACGAACGCGTTGACCGACCACGCCAGCTCGTAGGCCACCAGCGACCGCTCCCCGCCCGCGCCGAAATCCGCGTCGGAGGGCAACCGCACGGGAGGGCCGTGCACCGCGACCGCGGCGGCCACGGTGGGTGCGCCCGCACCGACGGTGATCCCCGACCCGCGGTGGCCGGAGTAGTCGGCGAAACCCTCGAGCATCCACAGCGGCGAGCCGTCGGTGGTGTCCCGGCGCGTCGCGATGTGGGTGAGCTCGTGCCGCAGCACCGAACGTCGGGTGTCCGCGGTGAGTCGCTCGGCCGAGGCCGGACTGAACACGACCCGCTGCCCGGTGACCTCGGTCGCCCCCGGCGCGAGCGCGTCCGACACCGCGACCGCGGCGATGTCGGAGCCGCTGTGGACCGAGCCGACCTGCTCGCTGAACTCGTCCTGACTCGACGCGACCACCACCACCGCGCGGCGTGACCACTGCTCGCCCCACAGGTCGGTCACCTCGGGCACCGCGGTGCGCAACTCCTCGGCGAGCGCGTCCATCCACTGACCCTGGTCGGGGTGGCCGAGCACCACGGAGGTGTGCGAGTCGGTGTCCACCGTGCGTGCGATGACGGGGCCGAAATCCCAAGGCCCCCGCCACGTCTGGCGCCCGTACTCGGGCAACGAACGGTCCGAGACCAGTTTCCAGGTATCGCCGCGGCGGGCGACGACCAGCGAGACCGGCTTGCGGGTGGAACCGGGATCCGCGCCGTCGATCGCGTACCGCAGGTACACCGGGGGCGCCCACACGTCGGTCGCACCGAGCTGCTCGGCGAGGTCGGTCGGCACCGGCGTCTCCGGGTCGTGGCCGATCTCGTAACCCCAGTCCGCCAACGGCACGCCGGACAGGTTGTGCATGCGCGCCGTCTCGGCGTCGAGGAAGCCCGGCACCGCGCCCTGATCGAACAACGGCGTCAGAGCCGCGGCGTCGCCGTCGCGCACCGCTCCGGCCCAGCGGTCGAGCAGCTCCTGCACCCCCGCGCGACGCGCCTGCTCGAACGGGCTGACGGCGGTGGGGGTCGCGGTGGTGCCCGACTGCGCGGCACCCGGCTCGTGCGAGTGCAGGGTGAGCGCACCGGCCGCCGCAACGGCGCACAGCAGCCCGGCCAGGGCCACCGCCTCCCAGGTACGGATCCGACGTCGTGGCGGCCGCGACGGGATCTCCGGCTCGGTGTTCAGTACCGTCTGGCGCCGTAGAACGGGTACGCATCCACCGGCGCCACCTTGACGGGGACTCCGAACGTGGACGCGTGCACGATGTTTCCGTTGCCGACGTACATGCCCACGTGCGAGGCGTCGGAGTAGAACAGCACCAGGTCGCCGGGCTGCAGCTCCGACTTCTGCACCGGGATGCCGCTGGCGGCCTGGGCCTGGCTGGACCGCGGCAGCGTCTTGCCGATCTTCTTGTACGCCCACACCATCAGGCCCGAGCAGTCGTAGCCGTCGGGTCCGGTGGCTCCCCACACGTAGGGCTTGCCGATCTGGGTCATCGCGGCCTGCACTGCGCCGTTGTTGGCGCCCGGCACGAGCCCCTTGAGAATCGTGGCGGCGTCGAGTCCGGGCGGGTACGACGTGCCGCTCAGCGAGGAGCGCTCCGAGTTGGTCAGCGCGTCGAACGCCTGTGTCACCTGGGCGATCTGCGCCTGCAGGTCGCTCTGGGTGCGCTGCAGACCGTCGCTGATCGACTTCGCCTGCTCGGTCGCGGTGCGGGCGGCGTCGGCCGACTCTCGCGACGCCTTCTCGGCGGCGACGGCCTGGTCGGTGGCCTCCTTGAACTGGCCGACCTGGGCGGCGGTGTCGGCCGAGATCACGCTCAACGCGGACATCTGGTCGAGGAGTTGCTGCGGAGAGTCGGACACCATCACCGCGAACAGGCGGTTGACCCGCCCGCCCTGGTAATTGGCGGCGGTCAGCTTGTCGACCGCCGGCTGGAACTGCGCGACCTTCGCGCGGGCGGCATCGAGCACACCCTGGTCGGCGGTGTGGCGGGACTCGGCGTCGCGCTGGACGGCGACCTTGGAGTCGAGGTCGATCTGCGCGTTGTGCATCGCCTCGGTGGTCTGCTCGGACTTGCGGGAGAGGTCGGCGAGCTTCTCGAGCGCGGCGGTCGGGTTGTCGGGCGCGGGGTCCGCCCCGGCGGTCCCCGTGGCTGCCGCGACAAGCGCGATGGACAGCACGCCGGTCACGAGGGCTCCGCCCCGGGACCGCTTCGATCTGTGTGACGCCACGAAGACTCGCACTCCTTCTTCCGCTGTTGCTGCCGACCCGGTCGGCTACCCCGGGGCGTCTCCCAAGTGGGAGCCACCCGATGCAGTCCTGGGTTCTCGGTGCGGCCCCGTGTTCGACGCGGAGCCCGCTCTGGCGGTGATCCCCGCCCCCGCTCCGGCCGGAACGGGGTTCGGAAGATCTCGACCAGGTTACGGAATGGCATACGGCGGTGTCCACCCACGCGGACGCTCGATTCTCGCCACCGAGCGACATACCGGACAGACCCCGCCGTCGGACACACGAGGGGCCCCGATCCTGATCGGATCGGGGCCCCTCGTTCGCTCGAAATGGCGTCGCGGTCAGTACCGGCGAGCGCCGTCCATCGGCATGGAAGAGATCGGCGCACGCTTGACCGGAGTACCGGAGGTCGCGGCGTGGATGACCTCACCGTTGCCGGCGTAGATGCCCGAGTGCGAGCCGCCGTAGAAGGAGACGACGTCGCCGACCTGAAGGGCGGAGGTCGAGACCGGGGTGCCGGCGGCGGCCTGGTCGTAGCTCGTGCGCGGCAGGTTGAGGCCGGCCTGCTTGAACGCCCACTGGACGAGGCCGGAGCAGTCGAACGAGTCCGGACCGGCGGCACCCCACACGTAGGGGGCCCCGATCTTGCTCGCGGCGGCCTGAACAGCCTTCTCACCTGCGGTGACAACGGCAGCGGGGGCCGGAACACCAGGCGCGGCGGGCAGCCCGGGAAGGGCGGGAAGCTGAATGGTCTGGGCGGGAACACCCGGGATGTCGAAGGTGCCGACGCCGGGGACCGTGACCGGCTCGGCGAGAGCCGGAGCCGCAGTGACGGTGATCGCGCCGAGCGTCATGGCGCTGGCGACGACGATCCGTCGCATCGAGCGCTTGGTACTGAGTGTTGCCACGAAAGGGAGGGCCTTTCTTCCGTTCATCCGCCGACCGAGTTAGCTGACGGGTTCGGGCTGGGAAGATCAGCCCTACCCGACGGCACGCGTGCTGCGTTCCGTCGGGATTCACCCCAGTGGAAACTTGGGTCCCCGGCACGATCCCCTTGCGGGAAATCGATTAGGCGGTACCTGACGATGCTCCGCCGGTGTGGCGAAGCAAGACTCCGTTAGGTCTCAGGAAGATTACGAAAGCCCGTCCGCCGTGTCGACTCGTCGGCACCCGAAAGTCGGACAATTCGCCCTTTTTGGGGGCCTGGGCCCCGCTACGCCACTCCTGTGTCACGGCCAGATAACGACCGACCAGTCTGCGTCGGACCCGCGGTCCGCACCAGCCTCAGTCGCGGGACCATTCCGGCCTCCGCGAGAACCTCGATCGCGCGCCGTTCCTCCTGCTCAATACTTATCCGGGCGGAACACCCCGTCGCCGCGTGCGCCCCGCCCGGGCCCGCACCGGGCCGGCCGAGCAGGACGGTCACCACGCACTCACCACAGGCGAGACCTCGAACCGCGCAATCACTGCAATCCACAATCACTGTGACCCTCGTCTCTTTCGCTGGCTCCGGGCGTTTCGCAGGCCCTCGGGACGGAAAGTAACCAAGGGGTCCGACACGTCGATCCCCCGATCCGCCGGATCCGAGACCTGTCGGTACCGCCACCTAGCCTCGGACCGGTGAGTCACCAGAGCGCAACCGCCCGCCAGCTGACGTTCGACGAGCTGGACACCCCGTTGCGCGAGACCACGTTCGTCGTCGTCGACCTCGAGACGACCGGCAGCCGCTCCGGCGAGGACGCGATCACCGAGATCGGTGCGGTCAAGATCCGCGGCGGCGAGGTCCTCGGCGAGCTCGCCACCCTCGTCGATCCGGGCCGGACCCTGCCGCCCTTCATCGTCGAACTCACCGGAATCACCTCCGCGATGCTTGTCGGTGCCCCGCGAATCGAGCGGGTACTGCCGAGCTTCCTCGAATTCGCGCGCGGGGCCGTGCTCGTTGCGCACAACGCACCCTTCGACATCGGGTTTCTCAAGGCCGCCGCGGCCCAGTGCGATCTCCCGTGGCCGCCGTTCCAGGTCCTGTGCACGGTCAAGCTGGCCCGCCGCGTGCTCTCCCGCGAGGAGGCACCGTCGGTCAAACTCTCCGCCCTCGCGTCCCTGTTCGCGGTGAGCACCCGTCCCACCCACCGCGCCCTCGACGACGCCAGGGCCACCGTGGACGTGCTGCACGGTCTCTTCGAACGGGTCGGCAACCTCGGCGTGCACAGCTACCCGGAACTCGTCGACTACCTCCCCAACGTCTCCGCCGCCCAGCGCGGCAAACGCGGCCTGGCGGCCGACCTGCCCCGCCGCCCGGGTGTCTACCTCTTCCGGGGCCCGTCCGACGAGGTCCTCTACGTCGGCACGGCGGTCAACCTCCAGCGACGGGTCCGGGGCTACTTCACCGGCTCCGAGACGCGCGCGCGCATGAAGGAGATGGTCGCGCTGGCCACCCGCGTCGACCACGTCGAGTGCGCGCACGGGCTCGAGGCCGCGGTCCGAGAACTGCGCCTGCTGGCCGCGCATGCGCCGCCGTACAACCGGCGGTCGAAGTTTCCACGGCGGGCGTGGTGGATCACGACCACCGACGAACCGTTCCCCCGACTGTCGGTCACCCGGCGGTCGGCCCCGGACGCTCTCGGGCCGTTCGGCAACCGCACCGACGCCGCCGAGGTAGCGGCGACGCTCACCGAGGTGTGCCGAATCCGGAGCTGTACCAAGAAGATTCGCATGGACCAGGAGCACGGTCCGGACTGTCCCGCGACGGCGGTCGGCGGCTGCCCGGCCGGAAGCGACCCACAGGGCCCCGACGAGTACGGTCCCGCCGTGGAGGCCGCACGCCGCCTGATCCGCGGAGCCGACGACGAGCCGCTGCACCGACTGCGCGGACGCATCGACGAACTCGCGACCGCGGAACTGTTCGAGAACGCGGCCCGGCTACGCGACCGGACAGCGGCGCTGGCGACCGCCCTGCGCCGCGCCCAACGGCTCGCCAGTGTCGCCGCGATCGACGAACTGGTCGCCGCCCGCCCGCGCGACGGCGGCGGCTGGGAGTTCGCGGTGATCCGGGCGGGACGGCTCGCCTCGGCAGGCGTCGCGGCCCGCGGGGTGTCACCGATGCCCGTCGTCGACGCGCTCACCCTCGCCGCGGAGACCGTCATCGACGAGCCGTCACCGCTGCGCGGCGCGATGGCAGGCGAGGTCGGCCTCCTCGCGAGCTGGCTGGACTCCCCCGGCGTGCGGATCGTGCGCGCGAGCGACGGTTACGCCGAACCGAGTCGCGGGGCCGGCGCGTGGCAGCAGTGGTGCACGCTCGCCCGCGCCGCCACCCTAGGCTGAGGCACGCGAGCGGAAGCCGCGAGCGGAGCCTGCGGAGCGACCCGGAAGCTGCGAGCGGAGCCTGCGGAGCGACCCGGAAGCCCGATCCCCACCGTTGTACAAGGAGCGAGATGATCAACGCCATCGTCCTCATTCATGCCGAGGCCAGCAGGATTCCGGAGACCGCCCAGGCCGTCGCGGACATTGCGGGCGTCTCCGAGGTGTATTCGTGCGCGGGCGACGTCGACCTGATCGCCATCGTGAAGGTTCGCGACCACGAGCAGATCGCCGAGGTCGTGACCGGCGCGATCAACAAGGTGGACGGCGTCGTCCAGACCACCACTCACATCGCGTTCCGCTCGTACGCGAGCGCGGACGTCGAGGCCGCGTTCTCCATCGGCGAGTGACGATGACGGGAACCGTCAGTCGGCCAGACCGAATGACGGTTCCCGTCACCCATCGGGTGGCGCTCAGCCGGCCAGCGAGGCGCTGACCGCAACCCAGCGGTCGAGCAGCGCCGCGGCGGCGCCGCTGTCGATGGCCTGCACCGCCCGCGCCAGTCCGTCCCGCAGGGCGGCGTCGAGGCTCGTCTCCAGCCCGCTGTACGCCGCGATCGCGCCCGCCGCGTTCAACACCACCGCGTCGTGCACGGCACCGCGCTCGCCACCGAGGACGGCTCGGGCGATGGTCGCGTTGGCCTCGGCGTCCCCGCCGCGCAGCGCCTCGAGCGGCACCCGCTCGATCCCCAACTCGGTCGGGTCGATTCGATCCTCGCGGACCCGACCGCCCGAGACGACGAACGCGGTGCTCGTGGTCGACGTGGTGATCTCGTCGAGGCCGTCGTCGCCGCGCACCACCAGCGCCGACACCCCGCGACCGGCGAGCACACCCGCGACCACCGGCTGCAGGTCGGTGAACGCGCAGCCGATCAGCCCCGCCGTGGGACGCGCGGGGTTGGTCAGCGGTCCGAGCACGTTGAACACGGTCGGGATGCCGATCTCCTTGCGGGCCGCGGCGGTGAACCGGAAGGCCGGGTGGAACGTCGGCGCGAAACAGAAACCGATGCCGACCTCGCGCACGCACTGTGCGACCGCGTCGGGGCTCAGATTGATCCGGACCCCGAGCGCCTCGAGCACGTCGGCACCGCCGCTCTTCGACGAGGCCGCGCGGTTGCCGTGCTTGACGACGCGGATTCCGGCGGCCGCGACCACCACCGAGGCCATGGTCGAGATGTTGACGGTCTGCTGGCGGTCGCCGCCGGTGCCCACCACGTCCACGGCGTCGCCGTCGACGTCGATGGTGCGGGCGTGCGCGAGCATCGAGTCGGCGATGCCGGTCACCTCGGCCGGCGTGGCACCCTTCATCTTCAGCGCGATACCGAAGGCCGCGATCTGGGCGGACGTCGCGTTGTCCGACATGATCTCGTTCATCGCCCACGAGGTCGTCGCGGAATCGAGATCCCGTCCGTCCGTCAGCGCACCGAGAACCTCAGGCCAACTCCCCATCGCAACTGCCTCTTCCGTCGCCGCCAGCACAATCCCGATGCAGCTTAGTCAGTGTCGGCAACCCGATTACGCGGCGGCTGCAGCGCATCCCACCCCAGGACATGCCCGCCGCCACGCTGGGCCAGCCCCGCCATCCGGGAGCGTTCCTGCGAACAGTGCAACGCGTCGAGAATCTGGGTCCGCTGCAGCACCAGCGCCACCAGTCCCTCGTCACCGACGGCCGCGACCTCCGCGGCCGGCGCGTCGGACGGCGCGACCGTGTAGTCATCCTGGGCGGCGACCTCCACGGCCCAGGACACCCGGTCCGTCGGCAGCAGCAGGTGATGTCTCACGACCGTCTCGGCGTCGGGGATCCAGGCCGGCTCCGACGCCGCCGCGCGGTCGAGCGCGGCACTGCACGACTCGACGTCGTCGAAGCCCGATGCGACCACCACCAGATCGGTCCGCTCACGTTCGAGCGGGGCGGGTTTCCGACGCCCGAACAGCTTGCGCCACCATTGCACTCGTTGCATCCGTCCACCCTCGCACGAGCGCCGACCTGCGCAATCGACGGGCACAGGCATACTGGTCGTGGGCCGCGACGCGCCCAGGGCGGACCCGGGTGGCCGTCTCGTACGACAGCGCGTCATACTTCTGTCTGTGACGAGCGCAGTAGGGACCCAAGGATCCGCAATCACCCAGCGCGTGCACTCGCTGAACCGGCCGAACATGGTCAGCGTCGGCACCATTGTCTGGCTGTCCAGCGAGCTGATGTTCTTCGCCGGCCTGTTCGCGATGTACTTTGTCGCGCGCGCGCAGGCGAACGGCAATTGGCCGCCGGAACCCACCGAGTTGAACCTGACCCTCGCGGTGCCGGTCACCGCGGTGCTGGTGGCCTCGTCGTTCACCTGCCAGATGGGCGTTTTCGCCGCTGAGCGTGGCGACGTCTTCGGCCTCCGCCGGTGGTACACCATCACCCTGATCATGGGCGCGTTCTTCGTCGCCGGCCAGGGCTACGAGTACTACCACCTGGTGCACGAGGGCACCACGCTGTCGAGCAGCGCGTACGGCTCGGTCTTCTACATGACGACCGGTTTCCACGGCCTGCACGTCATCGGCGGTCTCATCGCCTTCATCTTCCTGATCGCGCGCACCAAGGTCAGCAAGTTCACCCCTGCGCAGGCAACCGCTGCAATTGTTGTCTCCTACTACTGGCACTTCGTCGACATCGTGTGGATCGGCCTGTTCGCCACCATCTATTTCATCCGTTAGAAGCTGAACGCAGTACCCAGCCCAAGCCCGTTCAGTCCGTCCCGCGAGACCAAAGGGATACAGATGAGTTCATCCCCCCCTTCAGCAGCCGCCGACAGCGCGACTGCCTCGAAAGCCCGTCGTCAGCGAAAGATCCGTCGGCGCGTCACCGGCGCCCTGGTCCTGATGATGGGACTTGTCGGTGCAGGCTTCCTCGCCTCGGCCCTGACTCCGACTCCGCAGGTCGCCACCGCGTCCGACGACTCGGCAGCGCTGATCCGCGAGGGCAAGCAGCTCTACGACACCTCCTGCATCACCTGCCACGGCGCGAACCTGCAGGGTGTGCAGGACCGCGGCCCCAGCCTCATCGGTGTCGGCGAGGCCGCGGTCTACTTCCAGGTTTCCTCCGGCCGCATGCCCGCGGCCCGCAACGAGGCCCAGGCGGTGCGCAAGGACCCGAAGTTCGACGACAAGCAGATCGACGCACTCGGCGCCTACGTGCAGGCCAACGGCGGCGGCCCGACCCTCGTCCGCGACGCGAACGGCGAGCTGGCCAGCAGCTCCCTGCGCGGTGACGACGTCGCCCGCGGCAGCGAGCTGTTCCGCCTGAACTGCGCGTCCTGCCACAACTTCACCGGCAAGGGCGGCGCGCTGTCCTCCGGCAAGTTCGCACCGCCGCTAGAGCCGGCCAGCGAGCAGCAGATCTACCAGGCCATGGCGACCGGACCGCAGAACATGCCGAAGTTCTCCGACCGTCAGCTGAGCCCGGAAGAGAAGCGGGACATCATCGCCTACGTCAAGTCCTCGACGGAGACCAAGAACCCCGGCGGCTACGGCCTCGGCGGCTTCGGTCCCGCTCCCGAGGGCCTGGCCATGTGGGTCATCGGAATCGTTGCCGTTGTCGGCGCAGCACTGTGGATCGGAGCAAGGTCATGAGCGACGCCGGTCACGGCGATACGCCGAAGAAGTACACCGAGGAGGAACTCGCGGCGATGAGCCGTGACGAGCTCGTCGAACTCGGTACCAACCTCGACGGTGTCGATGTCGCGTTCCGCCGCGAGCGCTGGACGGTCGAGGGGACGAAGGCCGAGAAGCGCGCCGAGCGCAGCGTCGCCTTCTGGTTCACCCTCGCCGGCGTGTCCGCGATCGCGTTCATCGCCATCTACCTCTTCTGGCCCTGGGAGTACAAGGGCATGGGCGAGGAGGGCTACAGCGCGTACAACCTGTACACCCCGCTGATCGGCCTGACCATGGGTGTCGCGATCCTCGGCCTCGGTATCGGCGCGGTCAAGTTCACCAAGAAGTTCGTTCCCGAAGAGGTCTCGATCCAGTCCCGCCACGACGGCGGCTCTGCCGAGGTGGACCGCAAGACGATCGTCGCCGAGCTGAACGACTCGCTCGAGACCTCGACCATCGGTCGCCGGAAGCTGATCAAGCGGAGCCTCGGCTTCGGCGCCGGCGCGCTGGGCATCATGGCGATCATGCCGCTCGGCGGCATGATCAAGAACCCGTGGGCCAAGGGCGACAAGTCCGACCTGTGGACCTCCGGCTGGACCCCGAACTTCCCGGGCGAGACCATCTACCTGCGCCGCAACACCGGCCGCCCCGAGGACGTCGTCCTGGTGCGCCCGGAGGATCTCGACGCAGGCGCGATGGAGACGGTCTTCCCCTTCCGGGAGACCGAGCGGGGCAACGAGAAGGCCCTGTCGCACGCCCTCAAGCGCGCCGACAACCCGGTCATGCTCATCCGCCTGCGCACCGAGGACACCGCTCGCGCGGTTCGTCGCAAGGGCCAGGAGAGCTTCAACTTCGGCGACTACTGGGCGTACTCGAAGCTGTGCACCCACCTCGGCTGCCCGACCTCCCTGTACGAGCAGCAGACCAACCGGATCCTCTGCCCGTGCCACCAGTCGCAGTTCGACGCCCTGCACTTCGGAAAGCCGATTTTCGGTCCTGCCGCTCGCGCACTCCCGCAGTTGCCTATTACTGTCAACAAAGAGGGCTTCCTCGTCGCCAACGGTGACTTCATCGAGGCTCTCGGCCCCGGATTTTGGGAGCGTCCTTCATGACAACCACAGTTGGCGGCCAGTCCAAGGTCGCAGTCCACGCCGCGAAGGCGGGCGAGAACCTCGACTCGCGGTACCATCTCGCGTCCGGCATGCGGAAGCAGATCAACAAGGTCTTCCCGACCCACTGGTCTTTCATGCTCGGCGAGATCGCGCTCTACAGCTTCGTCATCCTGCTGATCTCCGGCGTGTACCTGACGCTGTTCTTCGACCCGTCGATGGCCGAGGTCGTCTACGACGGCGCGTACCAGCCGTTGCGCGGCGTCGAGATGTCGCGGGCCTACGAGACCGCTCTGAACCTCTCCTTCGAGGTCCGCGGCGGTCTGTTCGTCCGACAGATCCATCACTGGGCCGCACTGATGTTCGCCGCGTCGATCATCGTGCACCTGCTGCGCATCTTCTTCACCGGCGCGTTCCGGCGCCCGCGTGAGGCGAACTGGGTCATCGGCTGCCTGCTGCTGATCCTGGCGATGTTCGAGGGCTTCTTCGGCTACTCCCTGCCCGACGACCTGCTGTCCGGCACCGGCCTCCGCGCCGCGCTGTCCGGCATCACGCTGAGCATCCCGGTCATCGGTACCTGGATGCAGTGGCTGGTCTTCGACGGAGACTTCCCCGGCCAGCTGATCATCCCCCGCCTGTACGTCGCGCACGTGTTGCTGCTGCCCGGCATCATCCTGGCCCTGATCGGCGCCCACCTGGCGCTCGTCTGGTACCAGAAGCACACGCAGTTCCCGGGCACCGGCCGCACCGAGCAGAACGTCGTCGGCGTCCGCATCCTCCCGGTGTTCGCCCTCAAGGGCGGCGCGTTCTTCGCGTTCACCTTCGGCATCCTCGCGGTCATGGGCGGCGTGCTGCAGATCAACCCGATCTGGCAGATCGGCCCGTACAACCCGTCGCAGGTGTCCGCCGGCAGCCAGCCCGACTTCTACATGATGTGGACCGACGGCATGGCCCGCCTGTGGCCGGCGTGGGAGATCTACCTGTTCGGCCGGTACACGATCCCCGCGGTGTTCGCCGTGGCGATCATCATGGGCCTGGTGTTCACGGTGCTGATCGCCTACCCGTGGATCGAGAAGAAGTTCACCAAGGACGACGCGCACCACAACCTGCTCCAGCGTCCGCGTGACGTCCCGGTGCGTACCTCGATCGGCGTCATGGCGGTCACCTTCTACGCGATCCTGACCGTCATGTGCGTCAACGACATCATCGCGTACAAGTTCGACATCTCCCTGAACGCGATGACCTGGATCGGTCGCATCGGCCTGGTCCTGCTCCCCCCGATCGCCTACTTCGCCACCTACCGGTTCTGCCTGGGTCTGCAGCGCAGCGACCGCGCGGTGCTCGATCACGGCATCGAGACCGGCGTCATCAAGCGCCTGCCGCACGGCGAGTACGTCGAGGTGCACCAGCCGCTCGGACCCGTGGACGACCACGGCCACCCGCTCCCGCTGGAGTACCAGGGCGCACCGGTTCCGAAGAAGATGAACAAGCTCGGTTCCGCCGGCAAGCCCGGCTCGGGCAGCCTGCTGGTCGCCGACCCGAGCGACGAGGCCGCCGCACTGCTGGCCTCCGAGCACGAGAAGGAGCACGAGCAGCTCGCGATCCTGCGGGACTACCAGGACAAGACGCACGGCCACGGCTCCTACGCCGACGGCCAGGCACCGTCGGGAGACGGCAAGCACTGAGTCCCGGCTAGCTCGACACAACGACGAAGGCCCCGAACCCGCAAAGGGTTCGGGGCCTTCGTCGTTGTGGGGGTTCGGCGACCTCGCCCGCCTGGCGCTCACCCGCCGAGCAGTGGGTTGCCCCGTTTCGCCACGTACTCCACCGCGGACTCGGCGAATGCCCGGATCCGGCCGGTCTGACCGGCCGCCCGCCAGATCAGCCGCCACTCGAAGTCGATCCCGTCGCCGATCGGCACGTACACCACGTCCGGTCGGGCGTCGTAGCGGCTCGCGTGAGTGGGTACGGGGAACACCCCCTGCCCCGCGCCGACGAGCGCCAGCATCTCCTGCACGGTGCCGAAATCGGGTCCCCGCTCGACGAGGTGGCCGCTCGGCGTCGTCCGCGGCACCGCGGCCTCGTCCACCTCGTCGGGCATCCCGCGGGGACGCAACACCTTCGCCGACGCCAGGTCGTCGAGCGTTACCGAATCGCGCCGCGCGAACGGGTGCCGGGCCGACACCGCCAGTGTCGATGGTTCCCGCAGGAGCACCGGGCTCTGGCTCAGCTCCCCGATGTGCCCGACGTCGGCCGCAGCGACCAGTCCGTCGACCTCGTCGGCCAGCAGCAACCCGACACCGTCGCTGTAGTGGCTCTCCCGGATCTGGACCCGACAGCTCGGGTACCTCTCGTGGAAGGTGCCGGCGATCTCGAGCACGAACTGCCCGATCGCGGTACCCACGAAGCCCACTCGGAGCACGCCGTCCAGCCCGCGCCCGGCAGCGATCGCCCTGGCGATGCCCTGACGGATCTGTTCGTCCGCGGGCCGGAGGTCCTGCTCGAGCCGCCTGCCGATCGGGGTTGGCGTCACCCGACGGCTGGTCCGTTCGAAAAGCGGTGCGCCGACACGACGTTCGAGTGCCTTGATGGTCTGACTCACCCGCGCGGTGGACACGTGCAGACGGTCCGCCGTGCGCCCGAAATGCAGCTCCTCGGACAGGGTCAGGAAGATCTCGATGTCCCGACGCTCCACGCGGCACCCCCCTTTGTGTACCCACAGGTTAACGATCGTTGCGCGAACGGCCGTTGATGGCGACCCTCCCCTGGCAGATCGTAGAGGGGACAAGATCATCAAGATCATCCGATCGGCAAGGAGAGCCCCATGAATGCTCACATCCCCCAGCCCGCGACCCTCGTCCTCGGCGGCACCGGAAAGACCGGCAGGCGGGTCGCACAGCGGCTGACCGGCCTGGACCTCCCGGTCCGCATCGGCACCCGCTCCGGCGGCGTCCCGTTCGACTGGGAGGACCCCGAGACCTGGGGCCCCGCACTGCAGGGCATGACGGCGGCATACGTCTCCTACTACCCGGACCTGGCCGCCCCCGGCGCCGTGGAGGCCATCGCGGCGTTCTCCGAACTGGCGGTCGGCCAGGGCGTGCGGCGCCTGGTGATGCTCTCCGGGCGGGGCGAGGAGGAGGCACAGGCCTGCGAGAAGGCGCTGATCGACTCCGGCGCGGAGACCACCATCCTCCGCTCGAGCTGGTTCAGCCAGAACTTCAGCGAGAGCTACCTGCTCGATCCGATTCTCGCCGGAGAGATGTTCCTCCCGGCCGGGGACATCCCCGAACCGTTCGTCGACGTCGAGGACATCGCGGACGTCGCCCTGGCCGCGCTGACCGAGCCCGGACACGCCGGCGAGATCTACGAGATCACCGGGCCCCGGGCAATCACCTTCGCCGAGGCCGTCGCCACCATCGCCGCTGCCGCCGGCCGGTCGGTGGACTACGTGCAGGTGCCCGCCGAGAGCTACGCGGCCGCCCTCGCCGACGAGCAGGTGCCCGCCGACGTGGTGGACCTGCTGATGTACCTGTTCACCACGGTTCTGGACGGCCGGAACGTGACCCCGGGCGACGGGGTCCAGCGCGCGCTGGGTCGCGCGCCGAGGGACTTCACGGACTACGCCTCGTCCGCCGCCGCGACCGGCATCTGGAACGTGGGGTGACCGGGATGAACGCCAAGCTCCTCCAGACGATCAGCCTGCTCGGCGCAGGGATCACCGCCGGCCTCATGGCGGGACTGTTCGCCGCGTTCGCCTACGCGGTGATGCCGGGCCTCGGCCGCGCCGACGCCCACACGTTCGTCGAGGCGATGCAGAAGATCAACGTCGCGATCCTCAACGGCTGGTTCATGGCCTGCTTCCTCGGTGGCCTGGTGCTGACCGTCGCGTCGCTGCTGCTGCATCTGCGCTCCGCGCGCAGCGCACTCCCCTGGATCGTCGTCGCGCTCGTGTTCTACGTCGCGATGCTCGTCATCACGGCCGCCGTCAACGTGCCCCTCAACGACCAGCTGGCCGCTGCCGGTGAGCACATCGCGAACGCCGAGCAGGTCCGCGCGCAGTTCGAATCCCGATGGGTCACCTGGAACATCGTGCGGGCGGTGGTGAGCACCATCGCCTTCGTGGCACTCTCCTACGCCCTGGTACTGCACGGGCGCGACACCGCGCCGGAGGCACAGCAGCCGAGCGGGCCGGCCGCCTACACCGCCCCGGTCCCGTCGCCGCACGGCTACCCGGCAGGTCCCGTCGGCACCTGGCAGCCCTGACACACGGCGAGGGCGCCGAACCCGTTCGGGTT
>NZ_JBHZAH010000113.1:0-16144 GCF_042754225.1 Rhodococcus sp. NPDC059234 | reverse complement strand
GGTGAACGCCGAGGGGCGTCGGCGCGCCTGGCCGACCACCGTCGGCCGAGATGTCACCCTCGAGGAGATGAGTTCCTTGCTGAGCCGCGACACCGCCCGGACGAGACCGAGTCGGAGGCCGGTGCCGTCGCAGCCGACGCCCGAGCAGTTCCGCACCCTGCTCGGGATCGCGCTGCGCCCCACGCTGGTCGGGCTGGTGCTGATCGCCACCTGCGTGCTGGTGACCCTGGTCGCCGCGAACAGTGACCTCACCGGGACCAGCGGCGCGATCGCCGCGAGCTGGCTGGCGGTGCACCAGGTCCAGCTCACCATCGGCGGCGCCTCGCTCGGCGTGCTGCCGCTGCTGCCGACCCTGGTGATGATGTGGACGGTCGCGAGAGGTTGCGCGCGCGCCGTCACCGAATCGAGTCCGCGGCACGAACAGTGGTGGGTGATCGGTGCGGCCGTTGCCGGACCGCTGGTGGCCACCGCGATCTCGCTGGCCGTTGTCGCGGACGCGTCCTCGGTGATCGCACTGTCGCCGCCCAACGCGCTGGCCGCGTTCGGCTGGGTGTTCGCTGTGCACCTGATCGCCGCGGTCGTCGGAGTCGGCACCCGGGTGTGGCGACCGGTCGCCAGACAGTTGCGTCTGCCCCGGTGGGTTCTCGACGCCGCGCGTCCCGCCCTGCGTGCCGGCATGACCCTGCTCGCGACCGGGGCCGCGATCACCGTGGTGTCGCTGCTCGCATCCTGGTCGACCGTCGGTGACCTGCTCCAGGCCGGCGAGGGTGTGGGCGGAGCACTGGGGCTGACGGTCGTCTCGATCCTGTACCTGCCGAATGTCGTGATCGGCGCGACCGCGGTGCTGGTGGGATCCGCCGTGCACGTCGGTGCGGCCTCGGTGAGCATGTTCGAGGTGGTCGGCGGCCCGGTGCCCGCGCTGCCGCTGCTCGGAGTGCTCCCGGTGGAGCAGGTCAGCGGGTGGGCGGTCGGATTGGTGATCCCCGCGGTGCTCGGCGCGTTCCTCGGCCGCGACTGCGCCCGGCGGGCCGGCTCGGTGCTCGAGGCGGTGCAGTCCGCCCTCGTCGGGGCTGCCGCGGTCGCGGTGGTGTTCGCGGCGCTCGGGTTCGCGGCGGGCGGGAACCTCGGGACCTTCGGGACGGTCGGGGTGAACCTGGGAACCTTCGTCGGGCTGACCTTCGGATGGCTGGGGGTGTTCGGCGCCGCGACCGCCGCCCTGGTGAGCTGGCGCGGCGGTTCGCGGGACGAGCCGGCGGTGCGGCGGGCCCCGGAACCGGCGCCGCCGACCGTGACCACGACGACCGCGGCGGCGGGGATGCTGGTCCTGCCCGCCCGGATCCGGGACAAGGCGTCGACGACGGTGATCGAGGCCGAGGTGCTCGACGAGGCCGTGGTCGAGGAGTCCGCGGTCGGCAAGGCGGAGCGATCCGACGCCGAGACCGAGGGTGTGGTGGTCGATGCGGAGGTGGTCGATGCGGAGGTGGCGCAGGTCACGCCGCCGGAGGCGGACCAGGACCTGCCCGGAGGTCCCCGGACCAGCAGCGACTAGGCTTACCCAGCGGTCGGGCATGCCGGCCGCTGGCCGCAAGGAGTAGAGCGCTGACCGCCCCGCATGTCTTCCGCCCCGGATCACACAGCCCGGTCCGGGTCGTGGTCCTCGCTTCCGGTACCGGGAGCCTGTTGCAGTCACTCCTCTCCGCCGCGGTCGACGACTACCCGGCCCGCGTCGTGGCAGTCGGCGTCGATCGCGACTGCGCTGCGATCGGGCACGCCGAATCCGCGGGCATCCCGGCATTTCGGGTCGCGCTGGGTGAGTACCCCGACCGCGACGCCTGGGACCGCGCACTGACCGCCGCCGTCGACGAGCACCGGCCGGACCTGATCGTGTCCGCGGGCTTCATGAAGATCCTCGGATCCGAGTTCATGACCCGATTCGGCGGCCGCATCATCAACACCCATCCTGCGTTGCTGCCGTCGTTCCCCGGTGCCCATGCGGTGCCCGACGCGCTGGCGTACGGCGTGAAGGTGACAGGATCGACTGTGCACCTTGTGGATTCGGGTGTCGATACCGGGCCGGTGCTGGCTCAGGAGCCGGTGGTCGTGCTCGAGGACGACGACGAGTCGAGCCTGCACGAGCGCATCAAGACTGTGGAACGGCGACTGCTGGTGGACGTGATCGCCGCTGTCGCCACGCGAGGTGTTGTTTCCGACGGACGAAAGGCCGTGATCCCAAGTGACCGAACGTAAGGCGCTGCGCCGCGCTCTGGTGAGCGTGTACGACAAGACCGGCCTGGTCGAGCTGGCCTCTGGTCTGCACGCCGCGGGCGTGGAGCTGGTCTCCACCGGCTCCACCGCGGCGCGGATCGCCGAGGCGGGCATCCCCGTCACCCCGGTCGAGTCGCTCACCGGCTTCCCGGAGTGCCTCGAGGGCCGGGTCAAGACCCTGCACCCGCGCGTGCACGCCGGCGTCCTCGCCGACACCCGCAAGCCCGAGCACCTCGCCCAGCTCGAGGAACTCGGCATCGAGGCGTTCCAGCTCGTGGTCGTCAACCTGTACCCGTTCACCGCGACCGTGGCCTCGGGTGCGACGCCCGACGAGTGCGTCGAGCAGATCGACATCGGCGGACCGTCGATGGTGCGCGCGGCGGCGAAGAACCACCCGTCGGTCGCCGTGGTCGTCGACCCGGCCCGCTACGAGGACGTGCTCGCCGCGGTCGCCGAGGGCGGTTTCACCCTCGCCGAGCGCACCGCCCTCGCGGCGCAGGCGTTCCAGCACACCGCGTCCTACGACGTCGCGGTCGCGAGCTGGATGACCTCGACCCTCGTCGAGTCCGATTCGCAGTTCCCCGAGTGGGCCGGCGCCAGCTGGGACCGCTCCGCCGTGCTGCGCTACGGCGAGAACCCGCACCAGGCCGCGGCGCTCTACGTGAACCCGGCCGCGCCCGCGGGGCTGGCGCAGGCGACGCAGTTGCACGGCAAGGAGATGTCGTACAACAACTACACCGACGGTGACGCCGCGTGGCGCGCCGCGTTCGACTTCGCCGAGCCGGCCGTCGCGATCATCAAGCACGCCAACCCGTGCGGCATCGCCGTCGGCGCCGACATCGCGCAGGCGCACCGCAAGGCGCACGCCTGCGATCCGGTCAGCGCGTTCGGCGGCGTCATCGCGGCCAACCGCGAGATCACGGTCGAGATGGCCGAGCAGGTCGCGGAGATCTTCACCGAGGTCGTCATCGCCCCGTCGTACGCGCCCGGCGCCGTCGAGGTGCTGGCCCGGAAGAAGAACGTGCGCGTGCTGGAGGCGGTCGCGCCCACCGAGGCCGGCATCGAGCTGCGGCCGATCTCCGGCGGCGCGCTGCTGCAGGAGCGGGACGTGCTCGACGCCGAGGGCGACAACCCGGCGAACTGGACCCTCGCCGTCGGCGAGCCCGCCGATGCGAAGACCCTCGCGGATCTCGAGTTCGCTTGGCGCGCATGCCGTTCGGTGAAGTCCAACGCGATCCTGCTGGCCAGCGACGGCGCCTCGGTCGGCGTGGGCATGGGGCAGGTCAACCGGGTCGACTCCGCGCACCTCGCGGTCACCCGCGCCGGTGACCGCGTCGCCGGGTCGGTCGGGGCCTCGGACGCGTTCTTCCCGTTCCCGGACGGTCTGCAGGTGCTCGCGAACGCGGGCGTCAAGGCCGTCGTGCAGCCGGGTGGCTCGGTCCGCGACAACGAGGTCATCGAGGCGGCCCGCGAGGCCGGCATCACGATGTACCTGACCGGAGCCCGTCACTTCGCGCACTGACACCGGACTCGACGCACGAGAGGCGTGCACCCTGCGGGGTGTGCGCCTCTCGTGCGTTCAGGCCGCGTTGCCGGATATGACGATGCGGGCGGCGCCGCGGTCGAGCAGTGCGCGGGCGAGGTCGTTCGCGGCCGCGCGCTGGGCGGCGTCGGTGTGCGAGAGGTCGAGCGTGATCGCGTGACCGGTCAGGTCGGCGGGCAGGTCGGCGAGCGGCGGGGCCGCGGCCAGTTGGCTGATCCGAAGCTTCATGGTGAACTCCTCGTTCGGTACTACTCGAGTGTGTCCGAGTTGTATGTGCGGAAGGTTTCCGCGCGGGGTTGTCCGGGTAAAAGAAAAGGCACCCGGGCTGGTGCCCTGGGTGCCGAGAACTGATCCGGTGATCCGGTCGTCAGGATCGTTCTCGGGGGACACGCTTGGACGAAAGGAAGCAACGCCACGCTGCTACGTGTACGGCTACGTGCACGGACATCGACATGATCGGCTTCCTTTCGGCTCGGGCGGGCTTGGTTAGGCGAGAACGGTACAGCACGATCGGGCGGACCGCACATCGATATTGCGGCCGCGGCGGGCTAGAGCCCGGCGAGCCAGGACTTGAAGCCGGTGGTGAATTCGGCGGAGAACGGCAGGTCCTCGACGTAGTCGGCGCCGGTGGAGGTCCGCTCGCCGATCTCCTTGAGCACATGGTTGGCCGTGGTCAACCGCACCGAGGTCAGTGCCGATGCGCCGAGCGCGGCGTCCAGGGCGGCGACGTCGTCGCAGTCCACCTGGATGTCGCGGGCGGAGCAGCTGGTCAGCACGGGCAGCCCGGCCGGGAGCTGGGCGGCCAGCACCCGCGGGTCCAGGGCGTCCTCCTCGGCGAGCGCCTTCGCGTTGACGGGCACGAAGCCGGCCATCCGCAGCGGATCGGGGAGGTCGTCGCTCAGGGTGGCATCGGCACGCAGCGACTCGACCGCGTCGGCGAGGGCGGTGCGCAGTTCGTCGGCGAGCTCGAGCGGCAGCTGTCCGGCCCCCAGCGCGGCGTCCACCTGGGCATGGATCTGCCGGGTCAGCAGGTCGAGCAGCCGGACGGCCAGCGGCTCGAGCAGGCCGAGTCCCACGAGTGCCGGTGTGCCCTCGCGCACGGCCAGCGCCATCGCGACGAGGGCGCCCTCGCTGTGCCCGATCACCAGCAGTCGATCCGCGTCGATATCCGGCTGTGCAGCAAGGTTTTTCAGCGCGTCGGCGGCGGCGTCGACGAAGACGGAGAAGCCGAGCCCGGCCACGTCCTCGACCGCGTACGGCCCGAGCCCCGTCTCCCCGCTGCCCAGCTTGTCGTAGCGCAGGCTCGCGATGCCGGCGCCGGCGAGCGTGTCCGCGAGAAATCGCAGGGTGCCGATCGACCCGGGCAGCACCGCGCTGTCCCCGTTGCGGTCGGTGGGGCCGCTGCCGGCGAGGAGCAGAGCCGCGGGCACCGGGCCCGACACGCCGTCGGGGACCCGCAGGCTGCCGTGCAGGGTGACGTCGCCGCTGGCAAAGGTGATCTCGGTGTCGGCCATGGCCCACTGTCTACCAGAGCGGTGGGCGGCTGCGGGACATGGATGTGGTCGCAGCGCGGGCCGCGGTCCGTGCCGCGCTGAACGCGAGTGCGGTCGGCGCGCCGACGATGATGCCGGCGATGGCCGACGGGTCGAGGTGGGTGAAGGCCGCGCCCGCCGCGATTGCGGCCGCGGTCGGCCGGGAGACGGTTCCGAACACCCCAGTGCGTTGTCCACCAACGGGATCAGGTCGGCGAGTAGCTCGGCGGCGGTGGCGATCCCGAGGGCGATCAGTGCGACCGTCGAGCCGGCCCACGCGAAGGTGTCGCCGAGGAGACGCCGAACAGGTCGAAAGGTGCGGCCGCGCTGAGCGTCAGCGGCGGCGGTGTGTTTAGGGGGACGAACCAACGCTGACATCCGCATCCATCCGGAGGACGATCGAATGCGACGTGACTCTTCGTGAGGTGGCTGAGATGGCTGAAACATCGACAACGTCAACGGGAGAACGGGTAGACGAGAGTTCCGTCGAACAGGGCGGCTATCACCAGGAGCTGAAACGGACGCTCGGTTCCTTTCAGGTGTTCGCGATCTCGTTCGCGTTCATCTCGGTGGCGGTCGGCATCTTCGGGACCTACGACGACGTGCTGCGCAGCGCGGGTCCGGTCGGGATCTGGCTCTGGGTAGTCGTCGCGGTCGGACAGATCCTGGTGGCGCTGGTGTACGCGCAGTTCGCGGCCCGCATCCCCCTCAGCGGCTCCACCTACCAGTGGGCCTCGCGGCTGGCCAACCCGAAGATCGGCTGGGGGTTCGGGTGGCTGACCGTCTGCTACCTGTCGCTCGGCGTCGTCGCGGTCGACAACGCCCTGGCCAGCCAGGCCTTCATGCCGCTGTTCGGCATCGCGGAGGACGAGGGGACCGCGCGCCTGATCACGCTGGCGATGGTGGTCGTCCAGGCCCTGCTGGTCGTGTTCTCGACGCGCATCGTTGCGATGATCAACGCGAGCGCGGTGGGGCTCGAACTGGCGATCGTCGTGGTACTGGCGATCGCGCTCATCGTGGCGGTGGTGGTGACCGGTAACGGGTCGGTCGACAACCTCACCTCGCGCGGTGTCGCCGAGAACGCGCCCGACTACTTCGCGATCGGTGGCGGTGTGATGGGCGCCATGATCATGGGCCTGGCCACGCTGGTCGGCTTCGACGCCGCGGCGAATCTGGCCGAGGAGGCCAAGGATCCGTTCCGCAGCGTCCCGCGCGCGATCGTGGGATCGGTCGTGGCGGCCTCGCTACTGGGGTTTCTGTTCCTGATCGCGCTCACGGTCGCCCTCGACGACATCCCGCGGATCAGCGCCAGCGAGTCGGCGGTCGCGGCGATCATGCGCGATCAGCTCGGTCCGGTCGTGGAGCGGGTGCTGCTCGTCGCGATCACCTTCGCCTTCTTCGGCGCGGGCATGGTGACGATGGCCGCGTGCTCGCGGATCGTCTTCGCGATGTCGCGCGACTCGCGCTTTCCCGCGTCCCGGCTGATGCGACGGATCAACCCGCGCACGCAGACGCCGGTCCCGGCGACGATCCTGATCTGTGTTGTCGGGGTCGTGCTGATGCTCGCGTTGCCGGGGTCAGCGCTGTTGGAACTGATCGTCGCGGGGACGATCCTCACCGTCATCGTCTACGGTGCGACGGTCGTCCTCTACCTGGCGGTGCGCGGGCGGCTGGACCGCAAGGAGGGCGCGTTCAACCTCGGGCGTTTCGAGCTGCCGGTGGCGGTCGGCGCTCTGGTGTGGATGGTGGTCGTGCTGTTCGTGGTGGTCTCTCCCGCGGACGCGCGCGTACCCGTCGTGCTCGTGGCCGGCGTGGTCGTCGTGGGGGGATTGTTCTTCCTCTGGCTGCTCAGATTCCGTCGCGAGGTGCTCGAGACCGAGCCGGGGGACGTCAGTCTCTACCACCGTTGATCGCGAGGTGAACCGATGACTGCCACCACCGTCGAGCTGACGGGAGAGGTGGTGCGTGCGGGCGATCCCGCCTACGAGGCGGCGCGGATCGGCTGGAATCGCTTCTACTCCCGCTATCCCGAGGCGATCGTGTTCTGCCGCGACACCCAGGACGTCGTCAACGCCGTCCGGTGGGCGCGCAAGGAGGGCATCGCACTGCGCGCCCGCAGCGGACGCCACAGCCTCGACGGCTGGTCCTCTGTCGATGGCGGCCTGGTCGTCGACGTCAGCCGGATGAAGGGCCTCGCGATCGACGAGGGGGCGCGGACCGCGACGGTCGGGACGGGGCTGACCCAGCGGGAGACTGTCGCGGCGCTCGGGGAGCGCGGATTCGTCGTTCCGACGGGCTCGGAAGGGGGAGTCGGCCTCGGTGGTGTGGTGCTCGGCGGAGGTTTCGGGCTGCTCACCCGCAGCCTGGGCATGGCCTGTGACAACCTGCTCGCCGCCGAGGTGGTGGTGCCCGACGGCGCGTGCTCGGCGAAGGTGGTCGAGGCCACCGGGCGCAGTAACCCCGACCTGCTGTGGGCGTGCCGCGGTGGTGGTGGCGGCAACTTCGGGATCGCGACCTCCTTCACGTTGACGCTGCACGAGCTCCGTGACGTCGAATTCCTGATCGCCAGGTGGGCCGGACACGAAAACCTGGGCGCCCTGTTGCGCGCCTGGCAGCGCGACGCACCGGTCGCTGACGAGCGTCTGACCAGCGCGCTCGAGGTCGATGCCGGTGCGGTCGAACTCACCGCGCTGCTGCACGGCGGCACGCGCCGACTGCTGGTCGACGAGTTGTCCACGCTGCTGGCGATCGGCGCGCCCGAGGTGACATTCGTGGACGGCGCCTGGCCGGCCGTGTACGGCAGTGTCGACAGGGGTCCGCAGGACGTTGCCTTCTGGAAGTTCCACTCCCAGTTCGTCACCCGGTCTTTCCCCGACGAAGCGATCGATCTGGTCCTCCGCCGCATGGGCGACGCGCCCAGCCCGTGGAGCAACTTCTTCTGCTCGAGCTTCGGTGGGGCGGTGCGGCATGCCCCGCCCGGAGGATCGGCTTTCTCGCACCGGGAGGCGCTGTTCTACTGCGAGCCGGGAGCGGCCTGGAACGACCCCGCGTCGAACTCGACGGCACTGGGTTGGGCGGCCGACTTCTGGCGGGCGTTGCGCCCGTATGGCGACGGTGCCTACGTCAACGTGCCCAACGCCGCCGCGTCGGACTGGGAGCGCGAGTACTACGGCTCCCACCGCGCTCGGCTGCGCCGGATCAAGGCCGCATTCGACCCGGAGAATGTGTTCAGCTTCGAGCAGAGCGTTCCACCCGCTGCCGTCTGATCCGGGACGCTGACGCCAACGGTGTCGTCACCCTCGCGCGCACCATTCACGGACTGGGCGTCGCCTCCGTCGGGGTCGCGGGCAGCGGTCGGACCCTCGGGTCGCCCGCGTCGGCGAAGTAGTCGCCCTTGATCGTCGCGTCCACACCCTCGGGCGCCTTGACCGCCCGCAGTACCAGCGTCGCCGCCACCGCGACCACGATGTTCACGACGAACGCGGTGAGCGCGATGTACCCCATCTGGGCGATGCCGGGGATCGAGGCGAGTGAACCGGCGAAGTGGGGGGTGGTCGCCGACGAGACGTTGTAGGCGGCGACCGTGCCGTAGACCATCGCGACCGCCCAGCCGGCGAGCAGGGCCCAGCGATGGAACCAGCGGGTGTAGAGGCCGAACACGATGGCGGGGAAGGTCTGCAGGATCCAGATGCCGCCGAGCAGCTGGAAGTTGATCGCGTTCTGCTTGTCCAGGGTCAGCACGAACACCAGGGCCACGAACTTGACGAACAGCGAGACGAGCTTGCTGACCTTCGCCTCCTGCGCCGGGGTGGCGGCCGGGCGGAACCACTCCCGGTACACGTTGCGGGTGAACAAGTTCGCCGCCGCGATGGACATGATCGCGGCGGGCACCAGTGCGCCGATCGCGATCGCCGAGAACGCGACACCGGCGAACCACGACGGGAAGGCGTCCTCGAACAGCTGGGGAATCACCAGCTGGGCGTTGGGTTTTCCGTCGAGGCCG
This sequence comes from Rhodococcus sp. NPDC059234, assembly GCF_042754225.1. Lineage (NCBI taxonomy): Bacteria > Bacillati > Actinomycetota > Actinomycetes > Mycobacteriales > Nocardiaceae > Rhodococcus > Rhodococcus sp. NPDC059234. The sequence continues at coordinate 6,801 of NZ_JBHZAH010000113.1, read as the reverse complement.
ATCGGCTTGGTGCCGGCGGCGATCGCCACCCAGCCCAGCAGGGCCAGCATGCCGAGCAGGAAACTGTATGCGGGCAGGATCGTCGCGTTGCGTCGAATGGTGTTGCGGGACTTGGAGGACAGCGTCGCCGTCACCGAGTGCGGGTACATGAACAGGGCCAGTGCGGAGCCGAGTGCGAGGGTGGCGTACGCCCAGTACTGCTGGCTGTTCGGGATGAACGAGCCGGTCGGCTTGCCGGTGGCCGGACTCGGGGTCTCCATCTTCGTCTGGGCCGCGTCGAAGATGTGCGTCCAGCCGCCGAACCTGGACGGCAGGTAGATGATCGCCACGATGATCACCAGGTAGATCAGGGTGTCCTTGACGAACGCGATGATCGCCGGTGCCCGCAGACCCGACGAGTAGGTGTAGGCGGCCAGCACGGCGAAGGCGATCAGCAGCGGTAGGTCCCGCGCGATGACGTTCTCCGAGCCGCCGAGGCCGATCACCTCGAGCACCGCCTGGATGCCGACGAGTTGCAGTGCGATGTACGGCATCGTCGCGAGGATTCCGGTCAGCGCCATCGCCAGCGAGAGCCACCTGGACCCGTAGCGGCCCCCGACGAAGTCCGCGGTGGTGACGTACCCGTGCCGGTGGCTGACCGACCACAGCCGCGACATGAACACGAAGATGATCGGGTACAGGATGATCGTGTACGGGACGGCGAAGAAGCCGCTCACCGACCCGAGCGCGAACATCGCGGCGGGCACCGCGATGAACGTGTACGCGGTGTAGATGTCGCCGCCGATGAGGAACCACGTCACCCAGGTGCCGAAACTGCGCCCGCCCAGGCCCCATTCGTCGAGGCTCTCCAGACTCGACGCGCGGCGCCATCGCGATGCGAGGAAACCGAGCACGGTGACCAACGCGAACAGGGCGATCAGCACCGCGAGTGCGACCCCGTCGACGCCGTCGGATCCGCTCGCGGCGAGCACGTCGGGCCCGCTCACCGGTCGGCCTCGTCCGTGTCCTCGGGGCGGGACATGGGTCGGTGCGGGCGGGCCTTGAGCACGAGCTTGTAGGCCGCGAAGGTCGCGCCGGCGCAGAGGAACACCCACGCGAACTGGTACCAGAAGAAGAACGGGAACCCGCCCAGTCGTGGCTCGTTCCGGGCGTAGAACGGCACCCAGAGGATCGCCACGATCGGAATCAGGAGCAGCACGCCCGCCACGGCCAACAGGCCCCGGTTCGCGTGCGGTGCGGTGGTGTCGTCCGTGTCCGTGTCCGTCACGTCGGTGTCTCCGTATCCTCGGGCGGTCCTCCCCGCCGGGAAAGCTACTCGCCGCGCACGCTGGCCGCCCGACTATCGGAGTCTCGAATCGGCAACGCGGTACGCGGCCGATTTGCCTGTCTCGGGTGCCGAATCCGCCGAACACTCGTAGCGTTGGTGAGGTGACTGTCGCCAATCCCGAACCCCGCCCGCGCACACTCGGTGAGCTGCGCGCGTCCGGACACGTGCAGCGCCCGGTCAAGGACGAGATCCGCGAGAACCTGCTCGGCGCCCTGCGCGACGGCCGTGACCCGTGGCCCGGCATCGTCGGGTTCGGCGAGACCGTGTTGCCGCAGCTCGAGCGGGCCCTGATCGCCGGCCACGACGTGGTGCTGCTCGGTGAGCGCGGCCAGGGCAAGACCCGACTGCTGCGGACCCTCCCGCTGCTGCTCGACGAGTGGACGCCGGTGATCGAGGGTTCGGAACTGGGCGAGCACCCGTACGAGCCGATCACCCCCGCCTCGATCCGCCGGGCGGCCGAGCTGGGCGACGCGCTGCCGGTCGCGTGGCGGCACCGGAGCGAGCGGTACGCCGAGAAGCTCGCGACCCCGGACACCTCGGTGGCCGACCTGGTCGGCGACGTCGACCCGGTCAAGGTCGCCGAGGGACGCAGCCTCGGTGATCCGGAGACCATCCACTTCGGTCTGGTCCCGCGCGCGCACCGGGGCATCGTCGCGGTAAACGAGCTGCCCGACCTGGCCGAGCGGATCCAGGTGTCGCTGCTGAACGTCATGGAGGAACGCGACATCCAGGTCCGCGGCTACACGCTGAGGCTTCCGCTGGACGTGTTGCTGGTGGCCAGCGCCAACCCGGAGGACTACACGAACCGCGGCCGGATCATCACCCCGCTCAAGGATCGTTTCGGGGCGGAGATCCGGACCCACTATCCGAGCGAGCTGGCGGACGAGGTCGCGGTGATCGAGCAGGAAGCGCAGTTGCGGGCCGAGGTGCCGGACCACCTACTCGAGATCCTGGCGCGGTTCACCCGGCTGCTTCGCGAGTCGCCGTCGGTGGACCAGCGGTCCGGGGTGTCGGCGCGGTTCGCGGTGGCCGCCGCGGAGACGGTGGGCGCGGCGGCGGTACATCGGGGGGCGGTGCTCGGCGAGGCCGATCCGACCGCGCGACCGGTGGACCTCGGCACCGTCGTCGAGGTGCTGCGCGGCAAGATCGAGTTCGAGTCCGGTGAGGAGGGGCGCGAGCTCGAGGTGCTCGAGCACCTGCTGCGCCGGGCGACCGCGGACACCGTGCGCGAGCGGCTCGGCGGTCTGGACCTGGCGCCGCTGGTGGCGGCGATCGAGTCCGGCTCGCCGGTGGTCACGGGCGAGCGGGTCGCGGCGAAGGACCTGCTCGGCGAGCTGCCGGAGTTGGCGGTGTTCGACGCGCTGGCCGATCGGCTCGGCGCCGAGACCGTGGGGGCGCGGGCCTCGGCGGTCGAGTTGGCGCTCGAGGGCCTGTACCTGGCGCGCCGGATCGCCAAGGATCCCGACGACGACGGGCAGCTGGTGTACAGCTGATGTACCAGCGGTACGGTCCCTACCACGGCGGCGACGACCCGTTGGCGCCACCGCTCGACCTGCGCGACGCGTTGGACGCGATCGGTAACGACGTGCTCGAGGGTTCGTCGCCGCGCCGGGCGCTGCGCGAACTGCTGCGCCGCGGCACCGACCGCACCCGCGGGCTCGACGAACTGGCGGCGCAGGCGAACCGGCGCAGACGAGAGTTGCTGGAACGCAACAATCTCGGGGGCACGCTCGAGGAGGTTCGGGAGCTGCTCGACCGTGCGGTGCTCGCCGAGCGCAAGGAACTGGCCCGGGCGCTCGACGACGACGCGCGGTTCGCGGAGTTGCAGCTGGGCGAGTTGCCGCCGTCCACCGCGCAGGCGGTACGGGACCTGTCCGAGTACGACTGGCGCAGCCCGCAGGCCCGCGAGGACTACGAGAAGATCCGCGACCTGCTCGGCCGGGAACTGCTCGACGAACGCTTCGCGGGCATGAAGGAGGCGCTCGAGAACGCCACGCCGGAGGACCGCGCCCGCGTGGACGAGATGCTGCGCGACCTGAATGACCTGTTGGACAAGCACTCTCGCGGCGAGGACACGGACGAGGACTTCGCTGAGTTCATGGACAAGCACGGCGAGTTCTTCCCGGAGAACCCACGGGACACCGAGGAGCTGCTCGACGCGCTGGCCCGCCGGGCGGCCGCCGCGCAGCGACTGCGGAACTCGCTGACGCCCGAGCAGCGCGCGGAACTGGATGCGTTGGCGCAGCAGGCGTTCGGCAGCCCCAGCCTGATGCAGCAGCTGGACCGGTTGGACGCGAACCTGCGCGCGGCGCGGCCGGGGGAGAACTGGGACGGCAGTGAACGCTTCCGCGGCGACGACCCGATGGGGCTCGGCGAGGGCACGGCCGCGCTCGCGGACATAGCGGAGCTCGAGCAGTTGGCGGAGCAACTGTCCCAGGAGTACGCCGGCGCGCAGCTCGACGACATCGACCCCGAGGCGCTGCTGCGTCAGCTCGGCGAGGAGGCTGCGGCCGACGCCCGCACCCTGGCCGATCTCGAACGGGCACTGCAGCAGCAGGGCTTTCTCGACCGCGGGGCGGACGGTCAGTGGCGACTGTCGCCCAAGGCGATGCGCCAGCTCGGGCAGTCCGCGCTACGCGATGTGGCGCAGCGACTCTCGGGTCGACGCGGCGAGCGGGACACCCAGCGCGCGGGTGCGATGGGCGAACCGACCGGGTCGAGCCGCTCCTGGGAGTTCGGCGACACCGAACCGTGGGACGTGACCCGGACCGTCACCAACGCGGTGCTGCGCGCGGCATCGGCGGGGCTGGTGGAACCGGATCGTGGTCGCCCCGCGGGCTCCGCTCCTGCTCATGGTCGCTCCGCAGGCTCCGCTCCTGCTCATGGTCGCTCCGCAGGCTCCGCTCCTGCTCATGGTCGCTCCGCAGGCTCCGCTCCTGCCGTCCGGCTGCAGGTCTCCGACGTCGAGATCGTCGAGACCGAGCAGCGTGCGCAGGCGGCGGTCGCGCTGCTGGTGGACACCTCGTTCTCGATGGTGATGGACGGCCGCTGGGTGCCGATGAAGCGCACGGCGCTGGCACTCAACCACCTGATCACCACCCGGTTCCGCGGCGACGACCTGCAGCTGATCGGCTTCGGCCGGCTCGCGCAGCAGCTGAGTCCGGCCGAACTGGCGGGACTGGACGGCGCCTGGGACCAGGGCACCAACCTGCACCACGCGCTGCTGCTGGCGGGCAGGCACCTGCGTGGCAACCCGAACGCGCAACCGGTGGTTCTCATCGTCACGGACGGTGAGCCGACCGCGCACCTCGAACCCGACGGGCACGCATTCTTCGACTACCCGCCGCATCCGAAGACGTTGGGGCTCACCGTCCGTGAGCTCGACAACCTGGCGAAGCTGGGTGCGCAGGTGACCATCTTCCGGCTCGGCGACGACCCCGGGCTGGCCCGCGTGGTGGACCGGATGGCGCAGCGGGTCGGCGGCCGGGTGGTGGCGCCGGAACTCGACGGCTTGGGGGCGGCAGTCGTCAGCGACTACATGCGGTTGCGGCGCAGGCGCTGACGGTCGCGAGGGAGGGCGCAGGGCGGGGGCGGTCAGGCGAGCGTCCACGCCGCGAGGCCGATCGCGGGGATCGAGGCCAGCGTGGTGACGAGGGCGCAGTCGCGGGCCAGCACCACGCCGCGCTGGTAGCGGCTGGCATAGACGAACACGTTCTGGGCGGTCGGCAGCGCGGACACCACGACGACGGCGAACAGTTCGTGTCCCTCGAGGCCGAGCAGGAAGCGGCCCATCAGATACGCCAGGACCGGCTGCACCCCGATCTTGAGCACGGAGGCGAGCGCGATCTCGCGGCGCGGGCTCAGTCCGCGTTGCAGCACCCGCACGCCGTAGAGCGAGATCCCGAACGCCAGCAGTGCGCCCGGCACCGATGCGCCGCCGATGATGTGGAACGGCTGGACGAGCGCTTCCGGCGGCGTCCACCCGGACAGCGAGACGGCGAGGCCGGCGATCCCGGCGACGACGATGGGGTTCTTGAACGGGGTCGTGACGGTCTCGGCCAGCGAGGCGCCGCGCCGGGTCGTCGCCAGGTCGAGCGCGGTCAGCGCGATGGGGGAGTAGACGACGATCTGGAACAACAGCAACGGTGCCACGAAGGACGCATCGCCGAGCACGAACACGGAGATCGGGATCCCGAGGTTCGCGGAGTTGACGTAGCTGGCGGCGAGCGCACCGATCGTCGCTTCCGGCAGGGGCTTGCGCAGCCAGCCCATCGCGACCGCCAGGTAGATGCCGCCCACCACGAACGCCGTCGCGGCCGCGACCGCGAGGGTCGGCGAGAAGATAACCGCGAGGTCCGAGGTGGCGAGGGTGTCGAACAGGAGCGCGGGAGTGGCGACGAAGAACACCAGTCGGCTGAGCACGAACTCGCCGTGCTCGCCGAGCACCCGGGATCGGCCCAGTGCATAGCCGATCGTGATCACCACGAAGATCACGGTGAAGCCCGCGAACACACCCGACACCCGCGAACCTCCTAGAGAACAACCCCGGAGAGTCTAGTGGGTAGCGGTGCGAACGAATTCGCCGCGCGCCGCCTTGCCGCCGTGCCCGGTGGCACTCAGGATGGCTTCATGGCGAACTCCGGCGCGTCCGCGCGACGAGTCTTCTCGGTCGCGGCGGTCCTGCTCCTCGGCGGCGCGGGCTGCGCGACCGACACCGGCGGTACGGCGTTGCCTGCGCCCGGCGTGCCGTCCGCCCCGGCCGGCCGGGCGTCGACCACCGCCACGGAAACCACCGCGGCCACCGCGGCACCGGCGGCGTACACCGCGACCAGCATGCGGGTGTCGGGCGACAACGGTCGCGTCCGCTACGACGTGGTACTGCCGCAGGTCGCGGGCGGCGACCCCGCCGTCACGGGCGAGTTCAACGAGTCCATGCGCGCGGCGCTGCAGGACCAGATCGACGGTTCGCCGGGCGAGCGGTTCACCCTCGACGGCCGCAACGAGTCGGCGGTCGCACGCATCGGTAACCGAGTGCTGGCGGGCCTGCTGGTCACGTCGTGGAACGCCGACCCACCCGGCGCGCACCCGACGCCGCTGGTGGCGACGGTGGTGATCGACGGGGACAACGCCCAGCCGATCACTCTCGGCGCGCTGTTCCCCGACCTGCCCGCGGGGCTGCGGCGACTGTCGGACGAGTCGGCCCGGTTGCTGCCCGCCACCGCCGTCGGCGCGGGCTTCGACCGGTCGGGCATCGAGCCGACGGAGGCCAACTTCGCGAACTGGCTCCCGACGCCCGCGGGTATGGAGATCCACTTCGCCGACTACCAGGTCGGCCCGCACGCAGCCGGGCTGGTCGTGGTCACGGTGCCGTGGGACCGGCTCGACGACGTGATCGCGCCGGCTGTGCGGGACGTGGTCAGCGGCTGAGGGTGCCGGAAGAGCCCGCGACGCAGAAAGGCCGCGCAGTCCCGGGG
>NZ_JBHZAH010000112.1:0-16148 GCF_042754225.1 Rhodococcus sp. NPDC059234 | reverse complement strand
GATCAACACCGGGTCGGCGGACGAACGGCCTGGTCAGCTGGATACGGGACAGGCGCGAGTCACGGCTCGGCCAGCACGGGCTCGGGCGCGACCGGCTGCGCGGCCTTCCTGCCTCTGGTCCGAGCCCGCGGCTCCGCGACTGCGGTCTTCTTCGGCTGCACCGCCTTCGGTTCCACGCGCGTGGACGCAGTCGTGCGTGCAGCGGTGCTACGACTGGCCTTGCCGGTCGTCACTGCCGGCTTCTTCGCCCGGCTTCGCTTGGCCGGGGGAGTAGTGGGTGGAGTGTCCGCGGGAGCGGCCGCAGCGGGCGCTCCGTCGCCTCGCCCCGTCCTCGGCAGCTCGGGTGGGGTGGCCTTCGCATCGAAGTAGTCACCACCCTTGCGGCGGACGTCGTCGGTGCCCCAGTCGCGATTTCTCGCCACCGGCGCCATCTGCGGAATGTGCTTGCGGCAGTGGATGTAGGCCTCCTCCACATCCACTACCACCCAACGCTCGGGCGTGCGGCCGGTGCGGTGGTCCTCGGGCAGGTCCGGCACCTGCGCGCGCAGGTCGGGGTCCTCGACGATCCGGGCGGTCCCGTTGACGTGGAGGCCGATCAGATCGTGGACGAAGTCGATCATGAGGATCCCGACGTGCGGGTTCTCGCGGATGTTGCCGAGGCTGGCCATCACTCCGTTTCCGCGGTACTCGGGATAGGCGAGGGTGTGTGGATCGATGACGTGCATGAAGCCGGGAGCGCCCGCCCGGAACGTCGAGTCGCACTCGCCGCGGGAGTCGGCGGTCGCGACGAACGCCATCTCCTGCCTGCCTGCGAACTCGATCATCGTCGGATTCAGGTGGGCGAGAACCTGATCCGAGTAGAACCGCGCCGCGCGCTCGGTCGTTCCGTACTCGTCCTGCAGCTCATGTTCGCCGACACTCCCCACGGTGTCACGAATTGTCATGGGACTCCTATGCGCATGGGACACGCCCGGCGTCGTCGGACGATGCGGTAACGCTAGCCGGGCGGCCGATGCGCCGCAGTGGATACCGGGCACTCGCGCGGCGCCGCTGCGTCGGCGGGTCGGAAACCCTCGTCACGGCCTACGATGAGCGACCGTGACGAAGCGAGAGACGACGGCGACCAGTCGCACCGGGTTCGGGTGGGTTCTGCACGGCAACGGGAAGACGATCGCCGACGGTGCGGTGGTGGCCCCGGAGGAACGACTGAGCTGGCCCCGCACCGTCGGGATCGGCATGCAGCACGTGATCGCCATGTTCGGTGCCACGCTGCTGGTCCCGACCATCACCGGCTTCCCGGTCACCACCACCCTGCTCTTCTCGGGCATCGGGACGGTGCTGTTCCTCCTGATCACCCGCGGACGGGTGCCCAGCTATCTGGGTTCGTCGTTCGCGTTCATCGCCCCGCTCACCGCGTCGGCGGCGGACGGGCCCGCCGCACAGCTCGGCGCAGTGCTCTCGGTCGGCGTCGTCCTGATGCTCGTCGGCATCCTGGTCAAACTGGCCGGGGCCCGGGTGCTCGACGCGGTGATGCCGCCGATCGTGACCGGCGCCGTGGTCATGTTGATCGGGCTGAACCTGGCTCCGGCGGCGGTGGGGTCGTTCGAGGCGCAGCCGCTGGTCGCCGCGGTGACCCTGATCGCGATCCTCGTCGTCACCGCCGTCGGCCCCGGCCTGCTCGGACGCCTCGGCATCCTGGTCGGCGTGGTGGTCGGCTGGGTGTTCGCCGCCGTCACCGGGGCACTGGCCACCGACCGGCTCGACGCGTTGCGCGAGGCCGCGTGGATCGGCGTACCGCACCTGCGGGGCCCGGCATTCCAGTGGTCGGCCATCGCGCTCGCGCTGCCGGTCGTGATCGTGCTGATCGCCGAGAACGTCGGTCACGTCAAGGCGGTAGCCGCGATGACCGGGCGCTCGCTCGACGACGTCGCGGGCGACGCCCTGTTCGCGGACGGGCTCGCGACCACCCTCGCCGGGGCGGGCGGCGGATCGGGCACCACGACCTACGCGGAGAACATCGGCGTGATGGCGGCTACCCGCGTGTACTCGACAGCCGCGTACTGGGTCGCCGCCGCGACGGCGATCGTGCTGGCCTTCTCGCCCAAGTTCGGAGCGCTGGTGTTCACGGTTCCGGACGGCGTCATCGGTGGTGCGACGCTGGTGCTCTACGGCCTGATCGGCATTCTCGGCGTTCGGATCTGGACCGAGGCGAAGGTCGACTTCACCGACCCGGTGAACCTGACCGTGGTGGCCGCCGCGATCGTTGCCGGCATCGGCAACCTCACGCTGGCTGTCGGTTCCGTCGAACTCGGCGGCATCGCGTGGGGTTCGGTCGGGATCCTGGTCGGATACCCCCTGATGCGGGCGCTGGCACGACTGCGCAGGTGACGGTCTCCGGACCGCGCCGGGCCGTGCGCGCCGGGTCACACTTTGCGCTCGTTCGGGTCATCGACCGTCCGGTGGCCGCGGCATAGCGTGGAAACCAGGTATGCGCCGAGCTTCGGCCGCCCCGGCCTACGTAGATCACACAGGAGCATTGATGGAACGCACGATTTTCGAGCCCGAACACCTTCTCTTCCGTGAGTCCTACCGCAAGTTCCTCGACCAGGAGGTCGCCCCCAACCACGACAAGTGGGAAGAGGCGAACATCGTCGACCGTGAGGTCTGGAAGAAGGCCGGTGACCAGGGCTTCCTCGGCATGGCCGTGCCGGAGGAGTACGGCGGCGGCGGGGTCGAGGACTTCCGCTACAACGCCATCGTCACCGAGGAGACCACCCGCGGTGGTTTCAGCGGCGTCGGTTTCATGCTGCACAACGACGTGGTCGCGCCGTACCTGCTCAAGCTGGCCAACGAGGAGCAGAAGCAGCGCTGGCTGCCCGGATTCTGCTCCGGCGAGATCATCACCGCCATCGCGATGACCGAACCGGGCACCGGCTCCGACCTGCAGAACATCAAGACCCGGGCGGTCAAGGACGGCGACGACTGGATCCTCAACGGCTCCAAGACATTCATCACCAACGGCATCAACGCCGACCTGGTGGTCGTGGTCGCCTGCACCGATCCGGAGAAGGGTGCCCAGGGATTCTCGCTGCTCGTCGTCGAGCGCGGCATGGAAGGCTTCGAACGCGGCCGCAACCTCGACAAGATCGGCCTCAAGGCGCAGGACACCGCGGAACTGAGCTTCACCGACGTCCGCGTGCCGGGTAAGAACCTCCTCGGCGAGGAGGGTATGGGCTTCATCTACCTGATGCAGAACCTGCCGCAGGAGCGCATGTCGATCGCCGTCGTCGCGGCCGCCGCGATGGAGTCCTGCCTGGACATGACGATCCAGTACTGCCGCGACCGGAAGGCGTTCGGCAAGTCGATCGGCAGCTTCCAGAACACCCGTTTCGTGCTCGCCGAACTGGCGACCGAGACCACCGCCGTGCGGATCATGGTGGACAAGTTCATCGAAATGCTCAACGACGGGAAGCTCACCGTCCAGGAGGCCGCCATGGCCAAGTGGTGGACCACCGAGCAGCAGGTCAAGCTGATCGACCGGTGCCTGCAGCTGCACGGCGGCTACGGCTACATGCGCGAGTACCCGATCGCGAAGGCGTACATGGATTCTCGTGTCCAGACGATCTACGGCGGCACAACCGAGATCATGAAGGAGATCATCGGCCGGGGCCTGAACCTGAGCTGACCGGAGAAGACCTCACGCAGTGAGGGCCGCGACGGAATCCGTCGCGGCCCTCACTGCGTGCTGCGGGCCCCGAGGCCGCGGCCGTCAGATCTTGCGGATGACCGTGACGACCTTGCCGAGGATTGCCGCGTCGTTGCCCGGGATGGGTTCGAACACCGGGTTGTGCGGCATCAGCCACACCTCGTTCTTGGTCCGCTTGAAGGTCTTCACCGTCGCCTCGCCGTCGATCATGGCGGCGACGATGTCGCCGTTGTCGGCGACACTCTGCTGTCGCACGACCACCCAGTCGCCGTCGCAGATGGCCGCGTCGATCATCGACTGGCCGACGACCTTGAGCAGGAACAGCGACCCCTGGCCGACGAGCTCGCGGGGGAGCGGGAACACATCCTCCACGGCCTCCTCCGCGAGGATCGGCCCGCCCGCCGCGATCCGGCCCAGCACCGGCACGAAGGTCGGCTTCGGGAGCTGACTGTCGGTGGTGTCCGCGCCCGCGGCGGCGGCCTGCTCGAAGCCGGCCTCGGTGTCCGCTGCGGCCACGCCTTCGTCGAGGCCGCGAACATCCACGGCGCGAGGACGATTGGGGTCGCGGCGAAGGAAGCCCTTCCGTTCGAGAGTGCGCAACTGATGCGCCACCGACGAGGTCGACGTCAGTCCGACGGCGTCGCCGATCTCGCGGATGCTCGGCGGGTATCCGCGTTCGCTGACCGATGCGCGGATCACCTCCAGGACCCGGCGCTGTCGATCCGTGAGCCCCGCCGTGAGGTCGGCGGTGCCGCGAACGGCCGCCGAGTCGTCGCTGGAGCTGTCGTCCTTCATGGGAGAGCCTCCTGAGGTTTCTTCGCCGCGCCGCGGTGGTCGGGCGCCGCGGCGTCGAATGCGCTGACTGGTTGCTGACTGGGTTGTCCGGTGCTGCTGGTGTGACTGGTGTGGCTTCTGCCACGAATCTAGCTCGAAAACCCGTGCGTATCAAACATCTGTTCGACGAAAGTCGGTGCAACGCGAGACTTTGTCGGACCGCCGTGGTAGAAATCGAACATGCGTTCTTTCGAACGCCTGATCGAACACCCGGACTTGGCAGGTATCCGGGAGTCGAGAAAGCTCCCCGCGAGCACCGGCTTCCGGGAACATCGAGGAGGTTCTGATGAGCGTTGCGATGGACAGTGGCTACGCGTACTCCGGCGGTCGCGACGAGGTGGAGCGTCGGCGGACGGCATCGCAGCGGGTCGGCGAACGGCGCCCGGTCCGTCGGCAGGTGGCCGATCGCAGGCCCGGTGGCAGGCCGCTCGAGTACGGCCGGGCGCGCGTCGCGGTCTCTCGCGCCCCACACGACGTGCAGCGGCGCGACGGCGGTTTCGGATCGACCGTCGTCGGGGTGCTGCTCGCCGCGCTGGTCGTGGTCGGCCTGCTCGGAGTCGCCCAGTTGCGTTCGAACCCGCAGGCCGTTCCCGGACGCACCGAGGTCGTGCAGGTGCGCGGCGGTGAGTCGCTGAGCGAGATCGCTGCTCGGGTCGCCCCGGAGTACCCGGTCAGTCAGGTCGTCGAGCGGATCGTCGACCTCAACGCCCTCGGTGGGACCGGGCTGCATCCCGGCCAGTCGCTCGTGGTGCCGGTGGGCTGAGCGGGGATACGCGCAATGGCGCCTCCCGCGGCGGTATCCTCGAACCTTGTTGGCCCCTCCACATCCAGTGGACTAGTCGGGCACCTCGGTTCAGACGAAGGATTCGCCATGCATTGCCCGTTCTGCCGACATCCAGATTCGCGCGTCGTCGACTCCAGGGAGGCAGACGAGGGTCAGGCGATTCGCCGTCGGCGATCCTGCCCGGAATGCGGTAGACGGTTCACCACGGTCGAGACCGCCGTGTTGTCGGTCGTCAAGCGCAGCGGCGTCACCGAGCCGTTCAGCCGCGAGAAGGTCGTCCGCGGGGTCCGGCGGGCCTGTCAGGGCCGGTCGGTGGACGACGACTCCCTCTACAAGCTCGCCCAGAAGGTCGAGGAGACAGTCCGGGCCGGCGGGTCCGCCGAGATCCCCAGCAACGAGGTCGGTCTGGCGATCCTGGGTCCGCTGCGTGACCTCGACGAGGTCGCCTACCTCCGGTTCGCCTCGGTGTACCGCTCGTTCAGCTCCGCGGAGGACTTCGAGCGCGAGATCAAGGATCTGCGCGTGCACCGCGAGGACGTCGCCGCCGCGGACGCGCGAGGCGACAATCCCGCATGACACGCTGACTGCCGGGTCAACGACTGCCGGGCAACGACTACCGGGTGGCCGCCCACCGGGCGATCGCCCTACCGGGTGATCGCCGCGATCGCCTTGCGAACCCGCTTGTCCGACACCGGATACGGGGTGCCCAGCGACTGTGCGAACAGTCCGACCCGAAGTTCCTCGATCATCCACCGCACGGCGTCCACGTCGGGGTCGTGGTGCCGTCGCTCGTCGAGTCGGGAGAGCAGCCGGCCGTAGTCCTCGTAGACGCCGTCGAGCACCGTCAGTGACTGCCGGTCGCGCGTCGCCGAGCCGGGCAGGGCCTCGAGCCGCTTGACCGCCGCGTCGAGGTAGCGGGGCAGCTCGCGCAGGCGCGTCCCACCGGTGTCCGCCACGAATCCCGGGTACACCAGCGAGTCCACCTGCTCACGCACGTCGTCCGCGGCCTCGCCGTCGGTCCGGTCGAGCAGGACACGCAACTGCTGGGTCCGTGCGAGCACCGGAACCACGAGGCGCACCAGAACCGCGACCTGGCGGGGGAGTTCGGCACGAACCGCGGCCTGCAGCTTCTCGTATCCCTCCGGCGTACGGGAGGGTCCGCCGTTCGCGTCCATCAGTGCGTCGACCGCGCAGGCGCGGCAGTCCTCGACAAGGGCCTCGACGCTGCCGTGCGGATTCTGGCTCAGCGCCAACCGGTCCCTGGTGCCGAGCCCGCCGACGGCGGACTTCGTCGGCGTCGGGATCGCGCGCAGCAGCAGCGCCCGGGTGCCCTCGCGCATCGCCTGCCGCTGCTGTGCCGGTGTGCTCAGCACTCGCACGGCGACGCCTCCCGGTTCCGCGACCAGAGCCGGATATCCGACGACCTTCTGGCCGCCGAGGTTGCGGGAGACCGATTCCGGCAGCGACCCGAGGGTCTCGGAGGTCCACACCGTCGCGGCGGGGCGCTCGGTGGTCGAGGTCGCCTTGGACACCGCCGCGGCCACCCGCGAGGACTGCTGGGCACGCAGCGCGTCGAGGCTCTTGCTGCGGCCGAGGACCTTTCCGCCGGGGTCGACCGCGACGAAGGTCATCCGCAGGTGGTCGGGCAGGGCGGAGGGATCGAAGTCAGCGGGCGCGATGGGGGTTCCCGCCATCCGGGTGAGCTCGCGCGCCATCGCCACCGTGAGCGGCTCGGTGCGCGGCTTGACCACCGACAGCGCTGCCTTCGCGAAGTCGGGGGCCGGAACCACGGTGCGCCGCAGTGACTTCGGCAGCGACTTGATCAGCGCGGTGACCAGCTCCTCGCGCATGCCCGGCACCAGCCAGTCGAACCCGACCGAGCGCAGCTGCGCCAGCATCGCGACCGGAATCCGCGCAGTCACGCCGTCGTCCTCGGTGCCCGGCTCGAACTGGTACGTCAGCGGGAACGAGATGTCGCCCTGGCGCCAGGTGTTCGGGTAGTCCCCGCCCAGCACACCGGCCGCGTCCGGGTTCACGACCTGCGCGGCGGTGAACGTCAGCAGCTCCGGATCGGCCCGGCGGGCCTTCTTCCACCAGGTGTCGAAGTGCCTGGCGGACACCGCCTCCGCGCCGACTCGCTGGTCGTAGAACTCGTACAGGGTCTCGTCGTCGACGAGGATGTCGCGCCTGCGGGCGCGGGTCTCCATTTCCTCGACGTCGTCGAGAAGGGCGCGGTTGCGGTGGAAGAACTGGTGCTGGGTCTGCCATTCGCCCTGCACCAGCGCATGCCGGATGAACAGCTCGCGGGACGCCTCCGGATCGATGGCACTGTAGGTGACCGCACGCTTGGCGACCAGCGGGATCCCGTAGAGCGTCACCCGCTCGTAGGCCATCGCGCAGGCCCGCTTGGTGGACCAGTGCGGCTCCGAGTACGTCCTCTTGACCAGGTGCGGGGCGAGCTTCTCGGCCCACTCGGGCTCGATGCCCGCCGCCATCCGGCCCCACAGCCGGGACGTCTCCACCAGTTCGGCCGCCATCACCCAGCGCGGCGGCTTCTTGAACAGGGAGGAGCCGGGGAAGACGGCGAACCGGGCGCCGCGAGCGCCGAGGAAGTCGCGCTTGTCGCCCTCGCGCAGGCCGATGTGCGAGAGCAGGCCCGACAGCAGCGCCTGATGGACCGAGTCCGGCGAGGCGTCCGTGTCGGCCACGCTCCAGCCGAGGCTCCGGGTGATCTGTGCGAGCTGACCGTGCAGGTCCTGCCATTCCCGGATCCTCAGCCAATGCAGGAACTCGGTCTTGCACATCTTCCGGAACTGGTTCGACGACAGCTCCCGGCGCTGCTGACGCAGGTACTCCCAGAGTTTGAGGTAGGCGAGGAAGTCCGAGCCCGGGGTGGCGAAGCGGGCGTGCTTCTCGTCGGCGGCCTGCTGGTGTTCGGCCGGCCGTTCGCGGACGTCCTGGATCGACAGCGCCGAGACGATGACGAGTGTCTCGCGCAGGCAGCCGGTGGCGTGCGCGTGGGCGAGCATCCGGGCCATCCGTGGGTCGACCGGGAGCTGCGCGAGCTCGCGGCCGACCGCCGTCAGTTCGGCGACGCCGCCCTTGCCCGCAGGCTCGAGCGCGCCGAGTTCCTCGAGCAGTGCGACGCCGTCCCGCACGGCCCGCGGGTCGGGCGGCTGCACGAAGGGGAAGGCGGCGATGTCGCCGAGGCCGAGCGCGGTCATCTGCAGCACCACCGAGGCCAGGTTGGTGCGCAGGATCTCCGGTTCGGTGAACTCGGGCCGCGACTCGAAGTCCTCCTCCGAGTACAGCCGGATGCAGATGCCGTCGGCGACGCGGCCGCAGCGACCCGCGCGCTGGCGGGCCGAGGCCTGCGAGATCTCCTCGATCGGCAGTCGTTGCACCTTGGTGCGCACCGAGTAACGGGAGATGCGGGCGGTGCCGGGGTCGACCACGTAGCGGATGCCGGGCACGGTCAGGGAGGTCTCGGCGACATTGGTGGACAGCACCACTCGCCGGCCGGTGTGCTTCTCGAACACCCGGTGCTGCTCGGCGGCGGACAGGCGCGCGTACAGCGGCAGGATGTCGAGCCCGCGAATCTTCCGTTCGTGCAACGCGTCCGCGGTGTCCCGGATCTCCCGTTCGCCGGACAGGAACACCAGGATGTCGCCGTCGCCGGCCGCGAGCAGTTCCTCGACCGCCTCGCCGACGGCGTCGACGGGGTCGCGGTCGAAGGTCTGCTCGCCGACGTGCACGGTCAGCGGCCGGTACCGCATCTCCACCGGGAAGGTGCGTCCCGACACCTCGACGATCGGCGCGGGCACCCCAGCCACGGCGAAGTGCTCGGCGAAGCGTTCCGGGTCGATCGTCGCCGAGGTGATGATCACCTTGAGGTCGGGTCGTCGGGGCAGCAGTTGCTTGAGGTACCCGAGGATGAAGTCGATGTTGAGGCTGCGCTCGTGCGCCTCGTCGATGATCAGGGTGTCGTAGCGGCGCAGCAGCCGGTCGCGTTGGATCTCGGCGAGCAGGATGCCGTCGGTCATGAGCTTGACCAGGGTGCCGTCGGAGACCTGGTCGGTGAAGCGGACCGTGTAGCCGACGCTCTCGCCGAGGGGGGTGTCGAGCTCCTCGGCGATCCGCTCGGCGACCGTCCGGGCGGCGAGCCGACGCGGCTGGGTGTGCCCGATCAGGCCGCGGACGCCGCGGCCGAGGTCGAGGCAGATCTTGGGGATCTGGGTGGTCTTGCCGGAACCGGTCTCGCCGGCGACGATCACGACCTGGTGCGACTCGATGGCGGCGGCGATGTCGTCGCGGCGGGCACTGACCGGCAGTGCCTCGGGGTAGCTCGTCGTCGGGACCTGCGCCCGGCGGGTGGCGATGCGCGCCTGCGCGCGGGGCAGTTCCGCGGCGACGGCGGCGAGGTCCTCGGGCGTGCGGGCGCGGTCCAGCCGTCGTCGTAGCCGGTGCTCGTCGCGGAGGGTGAGGTCGGCCAGCTGCCGTTTGATCTCGCGGCGGCCGGGGTCCGGCTGGGGGGCGACGGGCGGTGGGGTGGGACGTGTAGTCGACATGCTGCGCCCAGCGTATCGAAGGGCTGCCAGTCAAATACCGCTGACCGGGGCCGGAGCGTGCGAACATCGGCGGGTGACTGCTACCGCGGAGACGACGGTCTACCCCCACACGCACCCCGCCTACCGAGTCCTCAGGCTGGCGGTCGCGGTTCTCGGGATCGTCGCGCTGGCCTGGATTCCGTTGCGCAACATCGACGTCGCCTCGTTCTCCACGGCGAACTACTTCAGCTACTTCACGGTGCTGAGCAATGTGCTCGGGGTCGTCGCGCTGCTCGTCGGCGGACTCGTCGACCCGCAGTCCACCCGGTGGCAGCTCTTCCGCGGTGCCGCCACCCTGTACATGGTCATCACGGGGATCATCTACGCGGTTCTGCTCGCGAACATCGACGTCACGTTGAACGACAAGTGGATCAACGACACGATGCACCGGTATCTACCCCTCGTCCTGCTGGCGGACTGGGTGCTCAACCCGCCCCGGGTGCGGATCACCGACCGGCAGGCGGTCAGCTGGCTGTGGTTCCCGCTCGTGTACGGCGTGTACACCCTCACGCGGGGTCCCTTCGTCGACTGGTACCCGTACCCGTTCATCGATCCCCGCACGCAGGGCTACCTGCAGATGGCGATCGGGCTTGTCGTCCTTCTGGTCGCGTTCGTGTTGATGGCGCTCGCGGTCAACGCCGCCGGGCGGTGGGCCCGGCGGTGGCGATACGGTATCGACAAGCGTCCGCTCACACCGGACGAGATCGAGAGCGGCGAGAGCGAGGTCGAGGCGTGAGCACGAACACCCAGGCACTGTGGCACGGATTCGCGGACATGGGCGCGGTGAGCGACGGCGGACCGTTCGTCGTCAGCCGCGGTCAGGGCGCCTACATCTGGGACGACCAGGGCACCCGCTACCTCGATGCCACGGCCGGGCTGTGGTTCACCAACGTCGGGCACGGCCGCACCGAGATCGCCGATGCCGTCGCCAAGCAGTTGTCCACCATCGCGCACTTCTCCAACTTCGGCGACTTCGCCCCCGAGATCACCCTGGCGCTCGCCGAGCGGCTCGCCGCGATCGCCCCGGTGCCCGGCAGCAAGATCTTCTTCACTTCCGGCGGGTCGGACTCGGTGGACTCCGCCGCGAAGCTGGCCCGGCGCTACTGGCACGAGATGGGCAAGCCGGGCAAGAAGATCGTGGTCGGCAGGCAGAAGGCCTACCACGGCATGCACGTCGCGGGCACCGCGCTGGCCGGCATCCCGGTCAACCGGGAGGGGTACGGCGAGCTGATGCCGGACGCGCGAACGGTGGAGTGGGACAACGCCAAGAGCCTGCTCGAGCTGATCGAGCGCGAGGGCGCCGATTCGATCGCCGCGTTCTTCTGCGAGCCCATCATCGGCGCGGGCGGGATCTACCTGCCGCCGGAGGGCTACCTGACCGAGGTGCGCGAGATCTGCCGCGACCACGACATCCTGTTCGTCGTCGACGAGGTCGTGACCGGCTTCGGGCGGATCGGCGGTTCCTGGTTCGCGTCCACGCGGTTCGACCTGCAGCCCGACATGGTCACCACCGCCAAGGGCCTGACGTCGGGCTACGTCCCGATGGGTGCGGTGTTCATCGCGCCGCGGGTGGCGGAGCCGTTCTTCGCCGGCGGGGTCTGGTGGCGCCACGGCTACACCTACGGCGGTCACGCCGGCGCGGCCGCCGCCGCGATGGCGAACCTGGACATCATCGAGCGGGAGAACCTCCTCGCCGAGTCCGCGCGGCTGGAACATTCGCTGCACGAGCACCTTTCGCCGCTGGCCGATCACCCGCGCGTGCAGGAGGTGCGCAGCGGCATCGGTGCGGTCGCCGCGATCCAGCTGGCCGACCCGGCCGAGGCGTTGCCCTTCGTGAAGACGCTGCGCGAGCACGGCATCTCGGGTCGTGCCGCGGGCGTCGGAGCGATGCAGATCTCGCCGTCGTTCGTGATGACCGACGAGCAGGTCGCCGAGATGGCGGCCGGCATCGCCGCCGCACTCGGTTAGGCGGCTCCGCCGCCTGTGCGCGGTCGGCATCCCAGCCGGGGTACCGATCGCGCACAGTCTTGGTCAGTGCCTGCGACGCAGCAGGCGCGAGAATCGTTGCACGAGGGTGGGTTTCACGGGAGTGAGATCCACCCTCGGCGCGTCTGCGGCGGTGGTCGCCTGCGCGAATCGTGCGTGCAGCCGCGAGCGGACCTCGTCGGGGGTGTACGCGCGGCGCTTGCGGTCGGCACGGACGGCCAGCGCGCCGGTCGCGGCCACGCCCACCACACCGGCCAGTCCGACGAGCTTCCACAGTGCACTGGCGTTGAGTCGCATGGAATTAGGCTAGGGGCATGAGTCGGCGGATGCACGAATCGCAGGTGAGCCTGGACGTGGCGGTGGACGCCACCCGAACCGGCGACATCTGGATCTTCCGCGGACACTCCGGCGCCGACCGGGCCATCCAGACGCTGACCAACAGTCCCGTCAATCACGTGGGCATGTCGGTGGTGCTCGACGACATGCCGCCGCTGATGTGGCACGCCGAACTCGGGCACTCGTTGCAGGACATGTGGACCGGCCGGTTCCAGCGCGGGGTGCAGCTGCACGACCTCCGGGCCGCAGTGCAGGTGTGGGGTGCGCGGTACGGCCAGCGCGGCTGGTTGCGGCAAATCGACCGCCCGGTCACCCGCGGCCAGGAGGACGAACTGATGCGCACCATCGCGCGCCTGGACGGCACTCCGTTCCCGTCGACCGCGAAACTCGCCTCCCGCTGGTTCGGTGGCAGGCTTCCGTCCCTGCGCAAGCAGCGCGACGTGGAGCAGGCGGCGGGACTCGAGAGCGCGTACTGCGCCGAAGTGGTCGCTCGGACGTACGAGGCGATGGGACTGCTGACCGGGCGCCGGAAGACGAACTGGTACGACCCCGGGCGTTTCTGGAGTGGCGACCGCCTACCGCTGGTCGAGGGCGCTGCGCTGGGCGGCGAGATCGAGGTTGTGCTCAGCGAGTCGGATCTGGCCGCTGGGCTCGCTCCGAGGGTCTGATCTCCGCATTTCCTCGTGACCGGGGCCACTTTTAGGCCGTGTCGGTCGTCACATTTTCGTACGCAGACCTCCGGGTCTGATTTATGGGGAATCGCCGTCGTGCGCTGGGTTGACGCCGTAAATACGTCGCCGGCCGCGGAATGTCTCGGCAACACGCCGCCCCGTGACCATCTCGTGACAATCGCCTACGGTCGTCCTCGGCCCGAAACGACCGGGCCACGCCGGCCCGCCACCGCCCGATCCTGCCCCGCGGTCCGGAATCCCGAAATCCTTCGGGGCGGGAGCGGAACGGATTCGGTATCGCGGCCGACGCCCAGCGTCACGCGAGTTCCGGGATGCCGGCGGGAATGGAGAGGATCTACCCGAATGAACAGCTTCACCATCAAGCGCGCCGTCGGCGCCGTCGTCGCCACCGGCGCCCTGGTCGCCGTTCCCTTCGCGATGAGCACCGGGACCGCCTCTGCGGCCGGCCACAACTGGGACGGCGTCGCGAACTGCGAGAGCAGCGGCAACTGGTCCACCAACACCGGCAACGGCTTCTACGGCGGGCTGCAGTTCACCCAGAGCACCTGGAACGCCTACGGCGGCTCGGGCAGCGCCAGCAACGCCAGCAAGGCGGAGCAGATCCGCGTCGCGGAGAACGTGCTCGCGGGCCAGGGTGTCGGCGCATGGCCGGTCTGCGGGCAGTACCTGACCTCCGGCGCCTCGGATGTGTCCGAGCCGGTCGCCTCCGTGGCCCCGGCCGCCAGCCCGGTCCAGGAGGCCGCCGCGCAGATCGCCGCGTCCGCGCCCGTCCAGACCCTCGGCGCGTCGACCTACGTCGTCCAGGTCGGCGACACCCTCTCGAAGATCGCCGCCGACCACGGCGTCGATCTGTCGAAGCTGGCCTCGCAGGTGCAGAACATCGATCTGATCTTCCCGGGTCAGGCGCTTGCGCTCTGACCGAGTCTGCTCAGTTCAGGCGCTTGCGCTCTGATCGAGCCTGATCAGCTCAGGCACTGTCTCCCTCGGGGGACATGCGGCCGAGGGGCCCCGGAGGCGAGTTGTTCGCCGCCGGGGCCCCTCGCGTCGTTTCGACCGCGCGCTGCATGTCCGTCAGGAACCTGAGCACCGTGCGCACCTCGTGCGTGCTGTAGCCGTCGACGGCGGTGGTCGCGCGTGCGATGACCGGACCGAAGAAGGCTTGCCCGAGTTCGACCGCCGTCGGTGTGACCTCGATCAAGACCCTTCGCCGGTCCCCGGGGTCGCGCTGACGACGGACGTGCCCCGCCCGTTCGAGGCGGTCGATCACTGCGGTGACGGATGCCGAGTTGAGGCGAAGTTCCCGCCGCAGTAGTCCCGGAGTCGCGGGGTGGTCTCGACGCTCGGCGTCGAGCAGGCAGATCAGTGCGCGGATGTCGGTGGGGTGCAGGTCGTGGGCTCGGGCGAACTCCGCGCCGAGCAGGTGCAGATCGACCGTCAGGGCGCGCAGCCGGTGCACCACGTCGGCGGACTGGCCGCGGTGGCGATCGTCGATTCCCATCCCGACACCATACTGTCTCGATTGATCTAGTATCTCGATCTATCGAACTATCTTGGTGAGGAGTCAGGATGTCGCTGTCGGTGCTCGACTTCGCGGCCAGCCCAACGGGGATCGAGTTCTACCGGAAGTACGACCGCGTGCTGGAGAAGTGGCCCGCCGACGTGGTCGGCCGCGACCTGGAGTCGGAGTTCGGCACGACCAGGGTCAATGTGTGCGGCCCGGCGGGCGCCCCGCCGGTCCTGCTGCTGCCGGGTGGCGGTGCGACTTCGACCGTGTGGTTCGAGAACGTCGGGGCGCTCGCCGACCGGCACCGCGTCATCGCAGTCGATCTGATGGGTGACTCCGGTCGAAGTGTCGCGGGCGGACGGGCAATCCGAACCGTCGACGACCTGCTGGACTGGCTCGACACGGTCGCGACTGGGGCAGGCCTGGAGGCGTTCAGCATCGTCGCCCACTCGTACGGCGCGATGATCGCGCTCGCCTACGCCCTCGACCGCCCGAATCGGGTGCGGAAGCTGGTGCTGCTCGACCCCAACTCGTGTTTCGCGGGGATGCGCCCGGGATATCTGGCCCGCGCGGTGCCGCTGCTGTTCAGGCCGACCGAGAAGCGGGAACGGGATTTCGTCCGGTGGGAGATCGGGTGTCGTGAGGTCGACGAGAGCTGGCTGGATCTGACCGCCTGCGGGGCGGCCTCGTTCCCCAAGTCGAAGACGGTGGTCCCGAAGCGCCCGACCCGGGCGTCGTTCGCCGGGCTGAGGGCGGAGACGACGGTGATCCTCGCCGGGCAGGGCAAGGTGCACGACAGCGCGCGCGTGGCGACGGCGATCGCGGCGGCGGCGCCGCGAGTGCGGACCCACGTGATCGACGACGCCACCCACCACACGATGCCGATGAGCCCGGCCGCCGAGGTGAACCGGGCCCTCCTCGACGCGCTCGACGCTCCGCGCGGAGTCTAGACCCGCAGGGACTCCTGCGGGTGCACCCTGCCGCCGACCTCGATCCAGCCGTCGGGGGAGTAGCGGGTGAGGATGTGCGAGCCGCGTCCCTGTGTGATGTGCAGGTTCCGGCGCAGGTGGTCGGTGATCCGGACCGCGGCGGCGCCGGTGGCCTCGTCCTCGGCGACGCCCAGGGTCGGAGCGAACATTCGGGAACGGATCGCGCCCTCGCCGGCCCAGGCCCACACGTAGTGCGGACCGTCCTCGAAGGCGGTGGCGCGGGTCGCCTGCACGGCGGCGGAATCGGGCGCCGCGTGGAAGACGAACTCGGGCGCCCAGTCCGCCTTCGCGCGCACCCAGGTCATCCCGGTCTCGACCCTGGTGGCGACCGGACCCGCGGGCACCTCGAGGGTGTCGACCGGCAGTCCGCGCTCGCGCAACCACCACGACAGCCCGACTGTCGGATGACCGGCGAACGGGAGTTCGGTGGCCGGGGTGAAGATCTGGGCGGTCGCCACTCTGGCGCCGGGCTCCGGCACGTCCACGAAGACGGTCTCGCTGAACCCGAGATTCGTGGCGAGCTGTTGCCGATCCGGCGGTGCGACGACCGCGCCGTCGACGATACCGAGTGGATTGCCATGCCGCCCATCGGGATCGGTGAACACCCGGACGACGTCTACCTCGATGCTCATGTAGGAACGATACCGCTGTACGCAACGAACGGAGCCCGGAAACGACTGTGCGCGCTGTGTACCCCGATCGGGATACAC
>NZ_JBHZAH010000111.1:0-16230 GCF_042754225.1 Rhodococcus sp. NPDC059234 | reverse complement strand
GGCCGGGCGTCCGGTTACGGAAGCTGCCGGACCGCGCCCTTGTCCGCGGAGGTGGCCAGCGCGGCGTAGGCGCGCAGCGCGGTGGTGACGGTGCGCTGCCGGTCGACCGGCTGCCACGGACGCTCGGAGGCCTCCATCTTGGCGCGGCGCTCGGCGAGGACCGAGTCGTCGACGAGGATCTCGAGGGTGCGGGTCGCGACGTCGATGCGAACCTGGTCGCCGTTCTCGACCAGACCGATCACGCCGCCGGCCGCGGCCTCGGGGGAGATGTGGCCGATCGAGAGACCCGAGGTGCCGCCGGAGAACCGGCCGTCGGTGATCAGCGCGCACTCCTTGCCCAGGCCGGCGCCCTTGAGGAAGGCCGTCGGGTGCAGCATCTCCTGCATGCCCGGGCCGCCCTTCGGTCCCTCGTAGCGGACCACGAGCACGTCGCCCGACTTGATCTTCTTCTGCAGGATCACCGAGACGGCCTCCTCCTGCGACTCGACGACCAGCGCCGGGCCCTGGAAGGTGAACAGCTCCTCGTCGATGCCCGCGGTCTTGAGGATGGCGCCGTCGACCGCGACGTTGCCGCGCAGCACGACCAGGCCGCCCTCGACGGTGTACGCGTGCTCCTTGTCGCGGATGCAACCGCCCGCCGCGTCGGTGTCGAGCGCGCTCCACCGGTTGTTCGTGGAGAACGGCTCGGTGGTGCGCACCCCACCGGGCGCGGCGTGGAACAGTTCGACCGCCTCCTCGGAGGCCTTGCCGGAGCGGACGTCCCAGGTGTCGAGCCACTCGTCGAAGCTCTTGGTGTGCACCGTGGAGACGTCGGTCTCGAGCAGCCCGGCGCGGCGGAGTTCACCGAGCAGCGCGGGGATGCCGCCGGCCCGGTGCACGTCCTCCATGTGGTAGTCCGAGTTGGGGGAGACCTTGGACAGGCAGGGCACCCGGCGGCTGATCTCGTCGATGGTGTCGAGGTCGAAGTCGACCTCGCCCTCCTGCGCGGCCGCGAGCGTGTGCAGCACGGTGTTCGTCGACCCGCCCATCGCCACGTCGAGCGCCATCGCGTTGCGGAACGCCTTGGGGGTGGCGACGTTTCGCGGCAGCACCGAATCGTCCTCGTCGCGGTAGTAGCGCAGCGCGGCCTCGACGACGGTGGCGCCGGCCCGGCTGAACAGTGCGCGGCGCGCCTCGTGCGTGGCCAGCGTCGAGCCGTTGCCGGGCAGCGCGAGGCCGAGGGCCTCGGTCAGGCAGTTCATCGAGTTGGCGGTGAACATGCCCGAGCACGACCCGCAGGTCGGGCAGGCGCTGCGCTCGACCTCGTCGAGTCCCTCGTCGGAGACGGAGTCGTTGGCGCTGGCGGAGATCGCGGTGATCAGGTCGGTGGGGGCCTGGGCGACGCCGCCGACGACGACCGCCTTCCCCGCCTCCATCGGACCGCCGGAGACGAACACCGTCGGGATGTTCAGGCGCATGGCGGCGTTGAGCATGCCGGGGGTGATCTTGTCGCAGTTGGAGATGCACACCAGCGCGTCGGCGGTGTGCGCGTTGACCATGTACTCGACAGAGTCGGCGATGATCTCGCGGCTCGGCAGCGAGTAGAGCATGCCGCCGTGGCCCATCGCGATGCCGTCGTCGACGGCGATGGTGTGGAATTCGCGCGGCACGCCGCCGGCGGCGCGCACGGCCTCGGCCACGATGTCGCCGACGTTCTTGAGGTGCACGTGGCCCGGCACGAACTGGGTGTACGAGTTCGCGATCGCGACGATGGGCTTGCCGAAGTCGGAGTCGGTCATGCCGGTGGCGCGCCACAGCGAGCGCGCTCCGGCCGCGTTGCGTCCGACGGTGGTGGTGCGTGACCTCAACGGGGGCATGGACGTGTCCTTCAACTTCGGGGCACGGTCGAGCGTGCCGTGATCGGGGGAACTCGACGCGCGGGGGCTGCCGCGGGGGGAGCGGTCGCGGAGGGTGGGCGGACCGCCCGACTGTCGTCGGGTGCTTGTCGCCAACGGTACTCGCGTGTTAGTTCGCGCCCTGATCCGCGTCGTCGGCTCGCTCCGTAGCCTCCGCTCCGGTGTCGTGCTGCTCGGCCTGCTCTGTTTCTGGACTCCGGTCGGACTCGGCCTGTTCGCGCTCCCACTGTTCGCGGGCGGCGCGGTCGGCAGCCGCGTACGGATCGGTGACCCGGCCCCCGCTCGCGGCGGCCAGCTGGGGCAGCCGCCCGAAGGTGACCACCGGCAGGCTCACCTCGCTGCCGTCGGTGAGCTCGGCGCGGGCCCAGCCGCGCTTGGGGAACCGGAAGCCCTTGATCTGGCTCCAGGTCAGGGTCTGGCTGGAGAACATCCGGCGCAGCCGCAGTCCGTCGGAGTCGACGATGGTCCGGACCCGCAGCATCCACACGGCGACGAGGACCGGGATCAACCAGAGCACCGAGAAGTACGGGGGGCTCGGGAAGATGACGAAGGTCAAACCGAACGCGAGGAGGCCGACGGCGAGGAGGCCGAGCTTCGAGATGTGTATGGACTGCTCGACCGGATCGGCGGTGTGGGAGGATGGTCGTGGTGGCACGGGCTGCGATGGGGATGACACAGCACCATCTTCGCATCGAAGCCAGCGCTTCTCACATTCTGGGACAGCATACTCACCAAAGTTGACTGTTTACCCTTGACGCGCCTACCTTCGAGCGCGTGAAGCAGAATGAGTTGCTCGTAATCGGCCGGCGCGTCGTCGCCTGAGTCGATTCGCAGTCAACTCGCAAGCACGACGCGCCACCCTCGTACAGCAGTGAATGCTGACGGGGGTTTTTTATTGCCCGGAGTCAGCTAGAGACCGTCAATGACCAGAGGATTACCAGTGAGCGCACCAACAGCACGGCCGCAGCCCACGCCGCGCAAGTCGGGGGGCCAAGGTCAGCCAAGCCCCGCGACGGCAGCACCCCAGCCCGGCACCCGTCGTCAGGTCGCCCCCGAGCGGGTCACCGGCGCCCAGTCCGTGGTGCGAGCCCTCGAGGAGCTCGAGGTCGACACCGTGTTCGGCATTCCGGGTGGCGCGGTCCTCCCCGTCTACGATCCGCTCTTCGACTCGCAGAAGGTTCGGCACGTGCTGGTCCGGCACGAGCAGGGCGCCGGCCATGCCGCGACGGGGTACGCCCAGGCCACCGGCCGGGTCGGCGTCTGCATGGCGACCTCCGGTCCCGGCGCCACCAACCTGGTCACGCCGCTCGCCGACGCGCAGATGGACTCCGTCCCGGTCGTCGCGATCACCGGTCAGGTCGGCCGCGGCCTGATCGGCACCGACGCGTTCCAGGAAGCCGACATCTCCGGCATCACCATGCCGATCACCAAGCACAACTTCCTGATCACCGACGGCATCGACATCCCGCGGATCATGGCCGAGGCCTTCTACCTGGCGTCCTCCGGGCGTCCGGGTGCCGTCCTCGTCGACATCCCCAAGGACGTGCTGCAAGCCCAGACGACGTTCTCGTGGCCGCCGGAGATGCGTCTGCCCGGCTACCGCCCGGTGAGCAAGCCGCACGGCAAGCAGGTCCGCGAAGCGGCCCGGCTGATCGCCGAGTCGAAGGCGCCGGTGCTCTACGTCGGTGGCGGCGTCATCAAGGCCGACGCGTCGGCCGAGCTGCTCGAGCTCGCCGAGCTGACCGGTATCCCGGTCGTGACCACGCTGATGGCCCGCGGCGCGTTCCCCGACAGCCACCCGCTGCACTGCGGCATGCCCGGCATGCACGGCACCGTCGCGGCGGTGGCGGCCCTGCAGCGCAGCGACCTGCTGATCACCCTCGGCGCTCGATTCGACGACCGCGTCACCGGACAGCTCGACTCGTTCGCGCCGGACGCCAAGGTGATCCACGCGGACATCGACCCTGCCGAGATCGGCAAGAACCGGTACGCGGACGTCCCGATCGTCGGCGACTGCGGCGAGGTCATCACCGAACTGATCGAGGCGATCAAGGCGGACAAGGCGACCGGCACCACGCTGGACCTGACGCAGTGGTGGGCCTACCTCGACGACATCCGCAAGACCTACCCGCTCGCCTACGGCAAGCCGTCCGACGGTGCGCTCTCGCCCGAGTTCGTCATCGAGTCGGTCGGCCGGCTCGCCGGTCCCGACGCGATCTACTGCGCGGGCGTCGGCCAGCACCAGATGTGGGCCGCGCAGTTCGTCAAGTACGAGAAGCCGCGCACGTGGCTCAACTCGGGCGGCCTCGGCACCATGGGCTACGCGGTCCCCGCAGCGATGGGTGCCAAGATGGGCATGCCCGACCGCGAGGTCTGGGCCATCGACGGTGACGGCTGCTTCCAGATGACCAACCAGGAACTGGCCACCTGCGCCGTCGAGGGCGTGCCGATCAAGGTCGCGCTCGTCAACAACGGCAACCTCGGCATGGTCCGGCAGTGGCAGACCCTGTTCTACGACCAGCGCTACTCCAACACCAACCTCGGCACGCACGGCGCGGTCCGCATCCCGGACTTCGTCAAGCTGGCGGAAGCCTTGGGCTGCCACGGAATCCGTGTCGAGCGCGAGGAGGACGTCGAGGCGGCGATCCGCGAGGCGCAGTCGATCAACGACAAGCCCGTCGTCATCGACTTCATCGTCGGCAAGGACGCCCAGGTGTGGCCGATGGTGGCCGCGGGCACCAGCAACGACGAGATCCAGGCGGCGCGGGGCATCCGGCCGCTGTTCGACGACGACGAGTCGGCGTCGGAGCCGGCCGTCATCCACGAGGCGATGGAACGCGAGCAGCGCGACGGCGAGGCCGCCGCTGCCACGGAAGCGGAGGACAACAAGTGAGCACCAGCCACACCCTCAGTGTTCTCGTCGAGGACAAGCCGGGAGTGTTGGCCCGTGTGGCCGCCTTGTTCTCGCGCCGGGGCTTCAACATCGAGTCCCTCGCGGTCGGTGGCACCGAGCTGCCCGAGATTTCCCGCATGACCATCGTCGTGACCGTCGACGAGTTCCCGCTCGAGCAGGTGACCAAGCAGCTCAACAAGCTGATCAACGTCATCAAGATCGTCGAGCAGGACAACGAGGCGTCGGTGGCACGCGAGTTGGTCCTGATCAAGGTCAGGGCCGATGCAAGCGTGCGGACACAGGTCATCGAAACGGTGAACCTGTTCCGTGCCAAGGTGATCGACGTCTCGCCCGAGTCGGTGACCGTCGAGGCGACCGGTACCCGGTCGAAGCTCGACGCGCTACTGCGGATGCTCGATCCCTACGGAATCCGGGAGATCGTGCAGTCCGGGGTGGTGGCGGTCGGACGTGGTCCGAAGTCCATCACCGCAGCCCGGTAGTACCTTTTAGACAAATTCAGCCAGGCTTTGAAGTAAAACCAGAGGAGAGGTAATACCAGTGGCAGTCGAGATGTTCTACGACGATGATGCCGACCTGTCGATCATCCAGGGCCGCAAGGTCGCGGTTATCGGCTACGGCAGCCAGGGCCACGCGCACTCGCTGAGCCTGCGCGACTCCGGCGTCGATGTGCGCATCGGCCTCAAGGAGGGCTCGAAGTCCCGCGCGAAGGCCGAGGAGCAGGGCCTGACCGTCGGCACCCCGGCCGAGGTCGCCGAGTGGGCCGACGTGATCATGGTGCTCGCCCCCGACACCGCGCAGGCGTCGATCTTCACCAACGACATCGAGCCGAACCTGAAGGACGGCGACGCGCTGTTCTTCGGACACGGCCTCAACATCCACTTCGACCTGATCAAGGCTCCGGAGTTCGTCACCGTCGGCATGGTCGCCCCCAAGGGCCCCGGCCACCTGGTGCGTCGTCAGTTCGTCGACGGCAAGGGCGTCCCCGCCCTCATCGCCGTCGACCAGGACCCGAAGGGCGAGGGCCAGGCCCTGGCGCTGTCCTACGCCAAGGCGATCGGCGGCACCCGCGCCGGCGTCATCAAGACCACCTTCAAGGAAGAGACCGAGACCGACCTCTTCGGTGAGCAGGCCGTGCTCTGCGGTGGTACCGAGGAGCTCGTCAAGACCGGCTTCGAGGTCATGGTCGAGGCCGGCTACGCCCCGGAGATGGCGTACTTCGAGGTCCTGCACGAGCTCAAGCTCATCGTCGACCTGATGTACGAGGGTGGCATCGCCCGCATGAACTACTCGGTGTCCGACACCGCGGAGTTCGGCGGCTACCTGTCCGGCCCGCGCGTCATCGACGCCGGCACCAAGGAGCGCATGAAGGCGATCCTGGCCGACATCCAGTCCGGCGAGTTCACCCGCCGCCTCGTCGCCAACGTCGAGAACGGCAACACCGAGCTCGAGGGCCTGCGCAAGGCCAACGCCGAGCACCCGATCGAGGTCACCGGCAAGAAGCTGCGCGACCTGATGAGCTGGGTCGATCGCCCGATCACCGAAACCGCGTAAAGCGGCTTAGCGCTCAGAGGCCCGACGGCCCCGCCGGACAGTGCAGACTGTTCGAGAGGGTCGTCGGGCCTTCGCTTTTCACTGGCCTGGGTAGGTGGTGGCGGATGCGGCGAGAGTCGTTGACGAGGACGTGGCTTCCGGGCATCGAGGTGGCTCGGAAGTATCAGCGGTCCTGGCTGCGGACCGACATCACCGCCGGCATCGCGCTGACCGCACTCCTGATCCCGGCGGGCATGGGCTACGCGCAGGCGGCCGGCCTGCCGCCGGAGACCGGCCTGTACGCGACCATCGTGCCGCTGCTCGTCTACGCCCTCGTCGGGCCGTCGAAGATCCTGGTGCTCGGGCCCGACTCCTCGCTCGCCCCGATCATCGGCGCGGCCGTTCTCCCGCTCGCGGCCGGGGACCCGGCCAGGGCCGTCGCCCTCGCCGGGCTGCTCGCGATCCTGATGGGCGCGATCCTGATCGTCGGTGGCCTGCTCAGGCTGGGCTTCGTCACCGACCTGCTGTCCAAACCGATCCGACTCGGCTATCTCAACGGCATCGCCCTCGTCGTCGTCGTGAGCCAGATCCCGAAGCTGCTCGGGTTCTCCGTCGACGGCGTCAACCTGATCGACGAGATCAGGCAGACCGCGTCGGCGATCGCCGACGGCGAGATCGATCCGACCGCGGCGGCCGTCGGCGTCGGCGGCATCGCGGTGATCCTGGCGTTCAAGCTGTTCCACAGCCGCATTCCCGGCGTGCTCGTCGCCGTGATCGGATCGATCGCCCTCGCCTACGCGCTCCACCTCGACGACGAGATCCCGATGGTCGGTGCCCTGCCCCACGGACTGCCCGCCCCCGCGCTCGGCGGGCTGCAGTGGTCCGACGTGCTCGAACTCGTCGGCCCCGCGGCGGGTATCGCCCTGGTCGCCTTCGCCGACACCGGCGTGCTCTCGCGCACCTTCGCGGCTCGGCGCGGGGAGTCCGTCGACGGGAGCCAGGAGATGCGCGCGATCGGCACCGCCAATGTCGCGAGCGGCGTCCTCGGGGGATTCCCGATGTCCGCGAGCTCGTCCCGCACGCCGGTCGCCGAACAGAACGGCGCGAAGACGCAACTCACCGGCGTGGTCGGCGCGGTCCTGATCGTCGTGTTCATCCTCGTTGCGCCCGGTCTGACCAGCTACCTGCCGACGGCGGCGCTCGCCGCCGTCGTGATCGTCGCCGCCACCTCACTCGTCGACATTCGCAGCCTCGTCGAGATGTGGTCGATGAGCAGGATCGAGACGGGGCTGGCGATCGCCGCGTTCCTCGGGGTCGCGCTGGTCGGCGTGCTCGAGGGCATTCTCATCGCCATCGGGTTGTCGTTCGTTGCGGTCGTCGTGCACGCCTGGCGGCCCTACCGCACCGAACTGGTGGTCGTGCCCGGCGTCGACGGTTATCACGACGTCAAGCGGAACCCGACCGGACGCCGGATTCCCGGCCTGGTGATCGTGAGGTTCGACGCGCAGCTGTTCTTCGCGAACGGCGCGATCTTCGACGACTACACCCGCCGGGTCGTCGCCCGAGCACCGGAACCGGTCCGCTGGGTGATCGTCGCGGCCGAGCCGATCACCGGCCTCGACACGACCGCGATGGACGAGCTCGTCGAGCTCGATCAGTACTTGTCCAGCAACGGAATTCAGCTCGTGTTCGCGGAGATGAAGGATCCCGTCAAGGACAAGCTGCGGCTGCTGGGGCTGGGGGAGCGATTCGGGCCGGACCACTTCTTCCCGACCCTCGACACCGCGGTCGAGGCGTTCCGTGGCGACGTGCCCCGATAGCGTCGACCTTCCCGTGGAGTCCAGCATGTGGTACTGGGGACCCGCGAGGTGGGTTCGGAGGTGTGCGCGCACTAAGCTGTTCGGGTCACGGTTTCACGTGGGCGCCGCGGCGCCCCGGACCGGGCACGATCCGCCCACACCTAAACCGCAGGGGAGTTCACTCGTGAGCCAGCCAGGCCGTCCCGTTGTCCTGATCGCCGACAAGCTCGCGCAATCGACCGTCGATGCGCTCGGTGACGGTGTGGAGGTGCGCTGGGTCGACGGCCCGGACCGTCCCGCGCTGCTCGCCGCGGTTCCCGAGGCCGACGCCCTGCTGGTCCGCTCCGCCACCACCGTCGACGCCGAGGTCCTCGCCGCGGCGTCCAAGCTGAAGATCGTCGGTCGCGCGGGCGTCGGCCTCGACAACGTCGACATCCCGGCAGCCACCGAGCGCGGTGTGATGGTCGTCAACGCGCCGACCTCGAACATCCACTCGGCCGCCGAGCACGCCGTCTCGCTGCTGCTCTCGACGGCTCGCCAGATCCCGGCCGCCGACCGCACCCTGCGCGAGAAGACCTGGAAGCGATCCAGCTTCAACGGCACCGAGATCCTCGGCAAGACCGTCGGCGTCGTCGGCCTCGGCCGCATCGGCCAGCTGTTCGCGCAGCGCCTTGCAGCCTTCGAGACCAATGTCATCGCGTACGACCCCTACCTGCCCGCGGCTCGCGCCGCGCAGCTGGGCATCGAGCTCGTCGACATCGACCAGCTCGTCGAGCGCGCCGACTTCATCTCGGTGCACCTGCCCAAGACCAAGGAGACCGCCGGCCTGATCAACGCCGAGCGGCTGGCCAAGGCCAAGGACGGCGTCATCATCGTCAACGCTGCTCGCGGTGGGCTCATCGACGAGGACGCGCTGTACGACGCGCTCGTGAACGGCAAGGTCCGCGCCGCCGGCCTGGACGTGTTCAACACCGAGCCGTGCACCGACTCCAAGCTGTTCGACCTCGACAACGTCGTGGTCACCCCGCACCTCGGCGCCTCCACCTCGGAGGCCCAGGACCGGGCCGGCACCGACGTCGCCAAGAGCGTGCTGCTGGCCCTGTCCGGCGAGTTCGTGCCGGACGCCGTCAACGTCTCCGGCGGACCGGTCGGGGAAGAGGTCGCGCCGTGGCTCGAGCTCGTCCGCAAGCTCGGCCTGCTCGCCGGAACCTTGTCGCCCGAGGCCGTGCAGAACGTGCAGGTCGTCGTCAGCGGTGAGCTCTCCGCCGAGAACGTCGAGATCCTCGGCCTGGCCGCGCTGCGCGGACTGTTCTCCGCCAGCAGCGACGAGGCCGTCACCTTCGTCAACGCCCCGCAGCTCGCCGAGCAGCGCGGCGTCGGCGTCGAGGTCGACAAGCACAGCGAGGCGCAGACGCACCGCAGCGCCGTCGAGGTGCGCGCGGTCGCGGCCGACGGCACCGTCACCGCCGTCGCGGGCGCGCTGACCGGTCTGCAGCAGGTCGAGAAGATCGTCAACGTCAACGGCCGCAGCTTCGACCTGCGCGCCGAGGGCCACAACATCGTCGTGCACTACGCGGATCGTCCGGGCGTGCTCGGTGTGCTCGGCACGGTGCTCGGCACCGCGGGCGTCGACATCCAGGCCGCCGCGCTGAGCCAGGACGTCGAGGGCGAGGGCGCCACCGTCATCCTGCGCGTGGACCAGGTCGTCGGCGACGCCGAGGTCGAGCAGATCGTCGCGCAGCTCGACGCTCGCGTGGCCCAGGTCGACCTGTCCTGACCTTCGAGTAACAAGCATTACCCGGTGGCCGCGATCGTGACTGCACGGTCGCGGCCACCGTCGGATCATCGAGGAAGAGAGTGTGTCCATGAAGCTTGCGGTCATCGCCGGTGACGGCATCGGTGTCGAGGTCACTGCGGAAGCGCTGAAGGTGCTCCGGAAGCTGGTTCCCGATCTGGAGACCACCGAGTTCGACCTCGGTGCCAAGCGCTACAACGAGACCGGCGACCTGCTGCCGGAGGCCGAGCTCGAGGCGATCCGTCAGCACGACGCGATCCTGCTCGGTGCGATCGGCGATCCGCGGTTCGTCGCCCCGGGCATCCTCGAACGCGGCCTGCTGCTGAACATGCGGTTCCTGCTCGACCACCACGTGAACCTGCGTCCGGCCCGCACCTACCCGGGCTCGAGCTCGCCGCTGGCCGCGAACCCGGACATCGACTTCATCGTGGTCCGTGAGGGCACCGAGGGTCCGTACACCGGCAACGGTGGTTCGATCCGGGTCGGCACGCCGCACGAGGTCGCCACCGAGGTCTCGGTGAACACGTGGTTCGGTGCCGAGCGTGTCGTCCGCGCCGCGTACGAGCTGGCGCAGACCCGCCGCAAGCACCTGACGCTGATCCACAAGACGAACGTGCTCTCCAACGCGGGCCGGATCTGGACCCGCGCGATGGAGACCGTCGGCGCCGAGTACCCGGACGTCGAGACGGCGTACTGCCACATCGATGCGGCGACCATCTACATGGTCACCGACCCGACCCGCTTCGACGTGATCGTCACCGACAACCTGTTCGGCGACATCATCACCGACCTCGCGGGCGCGGTCACCGGCGGCATCGGCCTGGCCGCGAGCGGCAACATCGACGCTTCGGGCACCAACCCGTCCATGTTCGAGCCCGTCCACGGCTCGGCGCCGGACATCGCCGGCAAGGGCATCGCGGACCCGACCGCTGCGATCCTGTCGGCCGCGATGCTGCTGCGCCACCTCGGTCGCGAGGAGGACGCCGCTCGTGTCGAGCGTGCGGTCGAGGCGGACCTGGCCTCGCGCGGCGACGCACCGATCGTGACCACCGAGGTGGGCGACCGGATCACCGCCGCGATCTGACCCGCTTCGTATCAGGGTGAGGGGAACCATCATTCGGTCTGACCGGGTGGTGGTTCCCCTCGGCCTCGTCTAGGGGGTGTCGCGGGGGACCAGGGGAGCGGCGATCACGGGGCAGAGGGCGGACAGCGCGAAGGCGGCAGGGAATCCGAACACCCCGATCACGGCGCCGAACACCGGTGGCACCACCGAGGCCGCCAGATACTGACTGGTGTTCTGCGCGCCCAGTGCCCGGCCGCTCCAGTAGGGCCCGGCGATCTCGGCGACAGCGGTGAACGCCAACCCGTTGTCCGCAACCGTGATCACCGATGCAACCAGCAGCAGGGCGACCGAGAGCGGCGAGTCCAGCCAGTCGGTCACGGCCAGTGCGGCCATGGCGACCGCGGCCGCGAGGGCCACCTGACGCAGCGGTCGCATCCGGCTGCCGACCCGGTCGGACCACGCGCCGGCGCCGATGCGTCCGACCGCCCCGAGCAGCTGGGCGGCGGTCACGAGAACCCCCGCAGACGCGGCCGACCAGTGCCGGTCGGTCATCAGCCACACGAGGGCGAAGGTCCACACCAGGTACTGCGGGACCACCAGCAGCACCGACACCGCGTGGATCCGCCACAGCACGCTGCGCCCGGCGTACGGATTGTCGAGCAGGCCCTGCTCCGCGGCATCGGCCCGGCTCGGCCGCGGCGGGTCGATCACGAGGGCCAGGCAGCACACCGCGGCCAGCCCGCAGAACGCGGCGGGAATCGCTATGGCCCAAGCGATTCCGTGATCCGCGGCAATCCGCGGGACGGTCAGTGCCGCCACCGCGACGCCCAGCGGCAGCGCCATCTGCCGGATTCCCATGGCGAGTCCACGGAGGTGCGCAGGGAACCAGCCGACGACGACCCGCCCACTGGCGGCATTCGCGCTGGACGCAGCGGTGCCGCCGAGGAACAGGAAGGCACCCAGCAGGACCAGCGAGATGTCGGAGGTGACGGCGGCCGTGGCAGCGGCCACTGCGGCCGCACCGAGGCCGATGCCGAGCACCCGGCGCTCGCCGATGCGGTCGACCACCGCGCCCCAGGCGATCAGGATGACCAGGAATCCGACCGTCGGCATCGCGGCGATGACGCCCGCCTGGGCGAGACTCAGCCCGGCCCGGTCGTGCAACGTCGGGATGAGGAAGGCGGGGGCGTTGGCGAACACACCGCCCGCGGTCTGGGCGAACACGCCGAGGCCGAGCATCGACCAGCGTCGCGTCGTGCTCGCCTGCTGTTCGCGTGTCGTGATGCTCATGGCGCTCGTTTCATTATATGGGATTCTATTCCCGAAATATGGATTCTGGCTGGAGCCTACACGCGCCGCGATTCGGTCGGAAGGCGCGGCGGCGACTCCCGGGGTCGGCCCGGATCGACGGTCGATAGACTGCCTGCATGCGCCTAGGTCGAATTGCCAGCCCGGACGGGGTCGCCTTTGTGTCCATCGAGGGAGAGGGTGAGGCGCAGACCGCGAAGGAGATCGCCGAGCATCCCTTCGGTACGCCGACTTTCACCGGCCGGAGCTGGCCGCTGGCCGATGTCCGGCTGCTCGCGCCGATCCTCGCCAGCAAGGTGGTCTGCATCGGCAAGAACTACGCCGCGCACGCCGCCGAGATGGGCGGCGAGGCACCCGAGGATCCGGTGATCTTCCTCAAGCCCAACACCTCGATCGTCGGCCCCGGAGCGCCGATCATATTGCCGCCCAGCTCGAACGAGGTGCACTACGAGGGCGAGCTGGCCATCGTGATCGGTCGTCCGTGCAAGGACGTGCCCGCCGCGAAGGCGCTCGACGTGGTGCTCGGCTACACCGTCGCCAACGACGTCTCCGCGCGCGATCACCAGCGCCATGACGGGCAGTGGACACGGGCCAAGGGCCACGACACCTTCTGCCCGCTCGGGCCCTGGATCGAGACGTCGCTCGACGCGTCCGATCTCGAGATCAAGACCGAGGTCGACGGCGCGCTCAAGCAGCGCAGCCGGACATCGCTTCTGCTGCACGACATCCCGAAGATCATCGAATGGGTCTCCGCGGTGATGACGTTGCTGCCCGGCGACGTGATCCTCACCGGCACTCCGGAGGGAGTCGGTCCGATCGTGGCAGGCGACACCGTCAGCGTGACGATCGAGGGCATCGGCACCCTCACCAATCCGGTCGCGGCCAAGGGCTGAGGGCGCACCGTCCGATCCGAACGGCGCGGCCGGTGGGGGACTAGCCTGTAGGGGACCGATTCGACCCCTAGAGCCAAGTGAGCCATGACCACCAGCGAAGTGCGTGTTCGTTTCTGCCCGTCACCCACCGGAACCCCGCACGTCGGGTTGATCCGTACGGCCCTGTTCAACTGGGCGTACGCACGGCATCACGGTGGCAAGTTCGTCTTCCGTATCGAGGACACGGACGCGGCCCGGGACTCGGAGGAGTCGTACCAGGCGATCCTCGACGCGCTGCGGTGGCTCGGCCTGACCTGGGACGAGGGCCCGGAGGTCGGTGGTCCGTACGAGCCGTACCGGCAGTCCCAGCGCCGAGACCAGCACCTCGAGGTGGTGGCGAAGCTGCTCGCCGCGGGGGAGGCCTACGAGTCGTTCTCCACGCCCGAGGAGGTCGAGGCCCGGCACAAGGCCGCGGGCCGCGATCCCAAGCTCGGCTACGACAACTTCGACCGCGACCTGAGCGAGGCCCAGCGCCAGGCGTACCTCGACGAGGGCCGCAAGCCCGTCGTCCGGTTGCGGATGCCCGACCACGACCTGTCCTGGGTGGATCTCGTGCGCGGCGAGACCACGTTCAAGGCGGGCACGGTGCCGGACTTCGCGCTCACCCGCGGAAACGGGATTCCGCTGTACACGCTCGTGAACCCGGTCGACGACGCGCTGATGAAGATCACCCACGTGCTCCGCGGCGAGGACCTGCTGTCCTCCACGCCGCGTCAGCTGGCGCTCTACGAGGCGCTCCAGCGCATCGGTGTCGCCGAGTTCACCCCCGAGTTCGGGCACCTGCCGTTCGTGATGGGGCAGGGCAACAAGAAGCTGTCCAAGCGTGATCCCGAGTCGAACCTGTTCATCCACCGCGACCGAGGATTCATCCCCGAGGGCCTGCTCAACTACCTCGCGCTGCTGGGCTGGAGCATCGCGGACGATCACGACGTGTTCTCCCTCACGGAGATGGTCGAGGCGTTCGACATCTCGAAGGTGAACTCGAATCCGGCGCGCTTCGACCAGAAGAAGGCCGACGCGATCAACGCCGAGCACATCCGGCTGCTGGCGCCGGAAGACTTCGCGGGCCGGCTCCGGGAGTTCCTCGCCGCACACGACCGTCCCGTGGACGCCTTGAGTGCGCAGGACTTCGCAGTGGCGGCAGAGCTGGTGCAGACCCGCATCGTCGTGCTCTCCGACGCCTGGGACCTGTTGAAGTTCCTGTTCGTGGACGAGGCGGATTTCGCCATCGATCCGGCAGCGGCGGCGAAGAACCTCGGTGCCGACGCGGGGCCGGTGCTCGACGCGTCGGTCGCCGCCCTCGAGGCCCTGACAACCTGGGCCACCGCCGATCTGGAGGAGGCGCTCAAGGCTGCCCTCATCGACGGCCTGGAACTCAAGCCGCGCAAGGCCTTTGCCCCGGTGCGTGTGGCGGTGACCGGCTCGCACATCAGCCCTCCGCTGTACGAGTCGATGGAACTGCTCGGTCGGGAGAAGACGATGGCCCGGCTGCACTCCGCCCGCGCGCAGGTCGCTCAGTAGTACCGTCGGTCGCGGTCGGAGGGTCGATTTCGGCCCTCTGACCAGCCGATTTGGAGAATGACCCTAGGGCTTTGCTATTGTTCTCCTCGTCCGAAACGGAGAGCCCAGCCGCAAGGTTGAGCGAGCCGCCGAGGTCATTGGGGTATGGTGTAATTGGCAACACAGCGGTTTCTGGTACCGCCATTCTAGGTTCGAGTCCTGGTACCCCAGCGGTGAGTTCAGTGATTTTTCGCCGGACTGTCCGAGCAGTACACGGCACGTTCCCTGGCCCCGTCGTCTAGCGGCCTAGGACGCCGCCCTCTCAAGGCGGTAGCGCGGGTTCGAATCCCGTCGGGGCTACCACGGAGAGCGTGCCGAAACGTGTGATCGTCACATTGTGACTGTCATGTTCCTGGCCCCGTCGTCTAGCGGCCTAGGACGCCGCCCTCTCAAGGCGGTAGCGCGGGTTCGAATCCCGTCGGGGCTACAACGAGAAGACCCTCCGGTTGTCCGGAGGGTCTTTGTCGTTCTCGGTGTGAATTCAGCCGCTCTTGCGCCGGAATTCTCGTTTGTGGTCTGCCGGTCCGTGAGTGTGATGAATCTTCGAGTCGCCGGCGGTACTCGACGCCGGCGCCGCGTTCTTGTGATTCTTCCGGTCGAGCGCCTCGCGGAACTGCTGCTTGATCTGTTCGTTCTCGGAGTCGGTCACGATGCGTTCCTCCCATTGTCGGTCGCATCGTGACCGTACCGCTGTCGAGGCGTCGAGTCGCGTTGATTTCCCCGGCGAGGTCAGAGGTACTGCGCGGTGCTGCCCCCGACCGGCATCTGCGGGAGGCCGAGTTTGCGGTGATCCCAGGAGCGCACCCGGTCGGGTCGCACGCGCACCGCGACGCGCTTGTTCAGCATCATCTCGATCGCGGGGTCGACGTCGGCGGAGTACGGGCCGGTGTAGCGCTCCCAGATGCTCACGCCCACCCGCCAGAGGGCGTCGGCGTCGTCGACGATCTCCGCCGTGCCCTCGAACGAGACCCCGCGGAGCGTGTCGTAGGTCTGCCCGTCCTCGATCATGACGGTGATCCGTTCGTCCCGGCGGAGGTTGACGGCCTTCTGCGACTTGGCCTTCGTCTCGAACCACAATTCGCCGTCGACGAGCGCGTACCACATCGCGATGAGGTGCGGCGCCCCGTTGTGGCCGACGGTCGCCATGGTGGCCACCCGGCTGCGTTGAACGAACTCCGTGATCTCGGACTCGGTCATCGTGATCTGAGACCGTTGGTTGGTGCCCACTGCGACGTCCTCCCATGGGGATCGGAACCTGTTGTCGCAAGCACTGTGCCACGTTCGGGCGGGCCGGCGGGAGGAGATGTCAGAGGCGCTTGTGCAGAGCCTCGGCGGCCGCCAGGAGATCCGCGGCCCATCGGGCGCCCGGGCGCCGGCCCATGCGGTCGATCGGACCGGAGACGGAGATGGCCGCGACCACGGCACCGGTGCGAT
>NZ_JBHZAH010000110.1:0-16726 GCF_042754225.1 Rhodococcus sp. NPDC059234 | reverse complement strand
GGATCGCACGAGGTTGCGGGTGTTACTTCCTGCCGCCGCCCAGCAGGCCGCCCAGCAGGTCGCCGAGGCCACCACCGCCGGCCGACTGTCCGCCGCCGAGCAGGCCGCCGAGCACGTTGCCGAGGCCGCCGCCGGCCGACTGTCCGCCGCCGAGCAGGCCGCCCAGCAGGTCGCCGAGGCCACCGCCGCCGGTGGACTGCGCCTGGGCGCCGCCGCCGTTGTTGCCCGACATCTGCTTCGCGACAAAGGCCAGCACGATCGGTGCGAGCATGGGCAGCAGCTTGCCCACCAGCGAGCTTCCGCCGCCGCCACCCACCCCGCCGAGTGCGCTGACCACCTGGTCGGTGCTGTCGCCGAAGACGTTGGCGACGATCTTCTGGCCGTCGGCAGCGTCGACCTGGTCGAGGTCCACGCCGCCCGCGAGGAAGGCGGGATCGGAGTGCTGCGCCAGCGCGTTCTCCAGCGACGCGGCACCGGCGGGATCCTGGGCATTCGCTTCGAGTCCGCCGACCAGGGTCGGGATCGCCGACCGCACCGCGGTGGTCGCGGTGGCCTCGTCGACGCCGAGCTTCTGGGCGATCTGGCTGATGGGAATCTGGGACAGGAGATCGTCGATGGAAGCCATGTGTGCCCGTCTCGTAGGGGACCGCCGTCGGCCGGCGACCCGGTCCGTTCGACAGTAGTGAACGGGTGTCGCTCGAGGGCTCCTATTCGATCGGTGGCGGAATCCGTGTCTTGCGAGCAGGATTCACCCATGACCAACGGGAATTGGGCTGGTTCCTACGACCGGCCGGTCGACGCCGGCCGAAAGGGCTGGCCCGGTTGGGCGAAGAAGACCGTCGCCGGGGTCGTCCTGCTGTTGGTCCTCGTCATCGCGTACTTCGTCCTGGCGGCGTTCCTGCCGAGATGGTGGGCGCAGCAGGCGGGGTCGCTGTCCTCGGGCAGCTTCAGTCGCGGCATCGCGTGGGGGCTGCTCTACGGACTGCTGTGCACCCTGCTCCCGTTGTTGCTGATCCAGCTCGCCTGGCGGGTACGCGGCCGGAAGTACAGTCGGGCCGCCCAGATCGCGTCGGTGGTTCTCGCGGTGGTCCTCGCGCTGCCGAACCTGATGACGCTGACTGTCGTGCTCGGCAACAGCGCTGCCGCGCATGCGGGGGAGCGGATCCTCGACGTCGACGCGCCGGGCTTCCGGGGCGCCTCGCTGGTCGGTGCGATCATCGGCGCCATCACGTTCGGCGTGCTGTTCTGGCTCGGTGCCGCGTACCGCCGGCGCGGCCGGGAGTTGGCGAAGATGCGCGACAGCGCCCGCGCCGCCGACCAGGCCCCGGACCAGCCGGCGGCGCCGAGTCCCGAAGGCTGACCCGGGCCGGGTCAGCGCCCGCGGGGCTTCCGGTCGTCCGCCACGAAGTCCCGGAACCGGGCCGCGGGCGCGGTGAGGGTCCGAGCACGCGACCACACCATCCCCACCTCGCGCACAGCCGCCGCATCACGCACCGGGACGACCGCCACCCCGACCGGCCACGGCGCAGCCTCCCGCACCGGGACCAGTGCGACGCCGAGTCCTGCGGACACCAACCCGGTGACGGTCGCCAGCTCGCTGCTCTCGAAGACGATCTCGGGTGTGAACCCGGCGTGCTCGGCCGCCTCGTCGAGCAGGCTCCGCATCCCGAAGTCGGGGTGCATCGCGACGAATCGTTCGTTCGCCGCCTCGTCCAGCCCGATCTCGGTGCGGTCGGCGAGCGCATGATCCGCGGGGACCGCGAGCGCGAGCGGCTGGCGGTCGAGCAGCATCCAGTCGAGGTCGGGTTCGCGCGGACGGGGCGAGATCACCGCGAGGTCGCTGTGGCCGTCGAGGACGCGATCGGCCAGCCGTCCGGCCGCGTCCTGGTGCAGGGTGAATCGCACCCCCGGCGCGTCCGCGCGGAACGCCCGGATCAGGTCGGGGACCAGCCAGGGGCCGAAGGAGTGCAGGAAGTCCAGCCGCACGGTTCCGGTCGACGGACTCGACAGTTCCGTGATGCGGTCCTCGGCGGTGACGAGTTCGTCGAGGGCGCGGCCCGCGTGCTCGTGGAGCAGGCGGCCGTAGCGGTTCAGGGTCAGTCGGCGGCCGTGGCGGTCGAACAGCTCGACGCCGAGGCGGCGCTCGAGCGCGGCGAGCCGCCTCGACAGGGTGGGCTGCGAGAGCCGGAGTTCGTCCGCGGCGGCCGTCACCTGACCCTCCGCGGCGAGGACGACGAACCACCTCAGGTCCGAGCTGAGCATGACCGGCTCCCATCGGTCGATCCGTTTATATGTGCTTCAAGCATATAGAAATGCCAGTTCAATCATTTTGTGGATGAGCAGGGTCGGTCGAGGATGGTGCTCGGAGGCACCATGACACTCGACACGCTCACCGCGCCCGCCGCGCGGTCCGATGGGTACCGGCGCGGATCGGCCGGTTACACGCGGATCACCCTCTCGTTGTTCGCGGCCGGGCTCGCGACCTTCGTCTCGATGTACTCGGCGCAGGCGCTGCTCCCGGCGCTGTCCGAGGACTTCCGTGCCGGGCCCGCGAGCGCCGCACTCGCGGTCTCCGCGACCACCGGCGTGCTCGCGCTGGTGATCGTTCCGGCGAGCGTGCTCTCCGAGCGGTTCGGCCGGACCCGGGTGATGGTCTTCTCTGCAGCGGCCTCGTGCGCCATCGGACTGTTGTTGCCGCTGAGTACGTCGATGGGCATGCTCGTCGCCGGTCGCGCCCTGCAGGGCGCGACCCTGGCGGGCATTCCCGCGGTCGCGATGGCCTACCTGGCGGAGGAGGTCTACCGCGGCGACCTCGGCGCCGCGATGGGCCGCTACGTCGCGGGCACCACCATCGGCGGGCTGGTCGGCCGGCTGGTGCCCTCGGCGGTCCTCGACGTCAGCGACTGGAGATGGGCGATGGTCGCGGCCTCGACCCTCGCGCTGCTGTTCGCGGTCGTCATGACCAGGACCATGCCGCCGTCGCAGCACTTCCGCCCGCAGGCGGTGCGGCCGCGGGTGGTCCTCGCCAACCTCGCCGACCATCTCCGCGATCCGGCCCTGCGCGTGTTGTTCGGCCTGGGGTTCATCCTGATGGGCGGCTTCGTCTCCGCCTACAACTTCCTCGGGTTCCGGCTGGTCGACGCTCCGTTCGGGCTGCCGGACGCCGTTGTGGGTCTGGTTTTCCTGATGTACCTGGCGGGGACGGTCACCTCGTCGATCTCGGGACGGGTGGCGGACCGGCTGGGCAGGCGCTGGGTACTGCTCGCTGCGGTCGTCGTGACCGCCTCGGGCCTGCTGTGCACCCTCTCGGGACGGCTGCCGATGGTGCTCGCCGGGATGCTGCTGTTCACGGGCGGATTCTTCGCGGCGCACTCGGTGGCGAGCGGTTGGGTGGGCGTGCTCGCCACGGCGCACCGGGCGGAGGCGTCCGCGCTCTACCTCTTCTCCTACTACCTCGGGTCGAGCGTGGCCGGCGCAGGCGCAGGCGTCGCGTATGCCGCGGGCGGATGGTCGGGCACGGTGGCGTACATCGGCGTGCTGATGATCGTCGGCCTGGTGCTGGCGCTGACGATGATTCGGGTGGGGAGGCTCCCGGTCAGGCCGGTTGGTGCTCCGCATCCCGGGTGACCGCGGCGGGCTGATCGCGGCGG
Organism: Rhodococcus sp. NPDC059234; assembly: GCF_042754225.1. Classification (NCBI taxonomy): domain Bacteria; kingdom Bacillati; phylum Actinomycetota; class Actinomycetes; order Mycobacteriales; family Nocardiaceae; genus Rhodococcus; species Rhodococcus sp. NPDC059234. Next base: position 13,076 of record NZ_JBHZAH010000110.1, on the reverse strand, counting down.
GCCATCAGGCCGAGCACGCCCGCGCCCGCGATGATCGCCCCCGCCACCACGGCGACCGCTGCCGCGGTCGTGGTGCCGCGCGGGAAGTTCATCGCGAGCGGCGACAGCAGGAGCATCGCGCCGAGGATCACCAGAGCCCAGTGGCTCGTCCTGGATTCGGTCGTCATCGCCCACAGCCCGGCGGAGTAGGCGACCAGGCCGAGGATCAGGATCGATCCCGTGATCTGCTGATCGCCGTTGACGGGTATCCACATGCTGAGCAGCACCAGTGCGACCCCCGTCACGACGACGAGGATGTCACGGCGAACTTCGCGGGCGTGTGCAGAATCCATCATGGTGGCCTCCCTGCGTCCGACCTCTCGGAACCCCATTCTGTGCCCGATCGGCGCGCGCTGTCGACCCCGATTCTCGTCGGTGCCCGATTGGTCCACTACCTGGTGGTTTCGGTCCCGCGGAGGTGATCGAGGGTGCGCTGCATCGCGATCCGGGTCTGTTCGACGGTCGGGCGTGCGCGGCGAGTGTCGAGGTAGCTGCGGCAGAGGTCCTCGACGGTGTCGAATCCGCCGGTCAGCCCGCTCCGGCTGTTGACGATCCGGCGTACCAGCCGCCCAAGTCCGGCTGCCTGTTCGTCGCTGAGCGCGGAGACCGCGACGTTCTCGAGGGTGCGGAACGTCGTGTGGCCGAGCTCGACGTCGCTGGACCGGACGGCCGCCGAGTCGACGATCCTCTCGCCGGGGCAGGCTCGCATGAGTGCGGTGCTGCGGAGGAAGTACTGCTGCTTGACGTCGGAGGGGCTCATCGCCGCTCACCGCCCTTCGGGGCCCCCGCAGGGGTTCTCGTGCCGGAACTCGCGGGCCGAACGCAATTACGAATCACATTGACTCCTAATCGATGTGGCCGTTCTTCTACGATTGCCGCCCTCTCAGTGGTATCAGACGCGAACGCCATTCACGAGACCCAGTCGTTAGGTGACGCAAAAGCGTTACCCAATCGCAGCCTAAGGAATGGGATCCGGTGCAGCGATTGGACGTTCGTCCGAATGACGGCCAATGTGATTGCGGTGCAGGGGAGTACGCGCGAGCAGCCGCGGGCGGTGGCAGGGGTTCGGCCCTGGTTGATGCCGGGACGAGGGCGTGACGCGCGCCACACCTCGGGGTGGGGTCCGGGTGGCGGACGCAGAACGTCCCGCCGGGGAGAACCCAGGCGGGACGTGGTGCCCCCTCTCGGGCTCGAACCGAGGACCTGCGGATTAAAAGTCCGTAGCTCTACCAACTGAGCTAAAGGGGCGGGCGGTGCAGAAGTCTAGTGGTCCCGCAGCGTTCGCGAGAACAGCACCCCCACGACGAGGAACGTGGCGATCGTCGCGATCACCGCGCCGATGCGGTGCAGGCCCGCGTCGCTGGGCCCGCCGTGCGTGGTGACCTCGATGACGACCGCCGCGAGATTGGCGCCGACGTACTGGATGGTGCGGTACATGCCGATCGCGGTGCCGACATCCCGAGCACTGGCCGACGCGTTGACCAGGTTCTGGTTGCCCATGTTGTTGAAGCCGTTGGGTACGCCGAGTATCGCGGCGATCAGCAGGATCGACCAGGCGGGGGCGGTCGAGGTCTCCACGAACGCCAGCAGCAGGCCGCCGACCACAAGGCCGGAGGTTCCCACCAGCAGGGTGCGCCGCGCGCCGTGGCGACCGTAGATCCGGGACGCGATCATGGTCGCGCCCACGCCGACGCCGGCGATCGGAAGCATCATCAGTCCGGCGACCGACGCCGACATGCCGTGCGCGCCCTGCAACCACTGCGGCAGCCCGAAGAAGATGCAGTAGAAGGCCGTGTAGGTGGCCAGTGTGCGGGCCAGGGTGGTGCTCAGCATCCGGTTGCGGGCCAGCTCGCGCACATCGATGAACGGCGCCGCGCAGTGGGCCTCTCGCCAGACGAAGGCGGCCCAGACGGCGACCGAGACGGGGGCGAGCCACCACGAGGGGGTGGTGGTGAGCGAGAGCAGGAAGAACATCAGGGTCGAGGTGCCCGCGAGGAACAACGCCATACCGGCCGGGTCGAGCGAGCGCACCAGTTCGGCGCCCGTGCCGCGGCGCGGACGTGGCCCGTCGGGGTCGGCGACGGCGAGCACCCACACCGCGCTCACCGCGGCGAGCGGCAGGTTCACCCACATGATCGACTGCCAGCCGAGGGTGCTGACCAGCAGTCCGCCGATCGTGGGCCCGAGCGCGACGACGGCCTGCGCGCACGCGGTGAGCGTCGCGATCGCGGAACGGGGTTGTGCGCCATGGCGATCCGCGTACTCCCGGACGATCGTCATCGCGGTGGGGTACTGGGTGGCCGTGCCGATGCCCAGCAGCACCCGGGCCGCGATCAGCCAGCCCAGGCTCGGCGCCAGTGCGCCGGCGATCGCGCCCACCGCGATGAGCGCGAGCCCGCCGAGGTAGACGCGGCGCGCACCGAGTACCGCCCCGAGCCGGCCCGCGGTTGGTGCCGCGACCGCGGTGGCGATGTAGAGCGCCGAGATCACCCAGGCGGTGCCCGACGCGGACCCGAAGTGTTGGCCGATCGCGACGATGGCGACGGCGATCATCGACGAGTTGAGCCCCTGGAGGATGGTGCCGGAGCCGAGGCCGACGCTCAGTCGCCGGGGGACCGGGACGGGCCGCGGGCGCTCCGCGGCGAGGACGTCGGACTGTGCGGTCACGACCGAGATTCCCCGGTGCCGAGTCGGCGCAGTATCCGTCCGGCGATGAAGAGCAGTTCGCGCTCGGCCTCGGTGCACTCGGCGTCGAGCGCGTCGGCGAGCCAACGGGTGCGTCGTTCGCGGTCGGCCAGGAGCATGTGACGACCGTGGTCGGTGAGGCTGATCAGGCTGGCACGGGCGTCCGCGGGATCGGCCTGCCGGGTGATGGTCCCCTCGTCCGCGAGCAGGGCGACGGTCCGCGCGATGGACTGCGGGGTGACCTGTTCGAGCGCGGCGAGCGCGGCTGCGGTCATCGGGCCACCGCGCTCGAGGTGCCCCAGCGCCTGGAGCTGGGTCGGGGTGAGCATGTGCTCGGCACGCTGGGCGCGCAGCCTGCGGAAGAAGGCGGCGATGTCCTCGCGGAACTGGATCGCCGGGTCGTCCGATCGTGCGCCGGTCATGCCGATGTCACCTCCACGAAGCGTCGATAAGATCAGTGTAGCTGACTAATTTGTCGAGATATTCGGCACCAGACATCGAAGATAAACAGTGTTGCTGTCTAATTGTGTCGCGCTCGTGGCCGCCGGACCGGGCTGGCGACGGTCGACATCCCGGACATTCGGCCGGCCTCGGGCGATGATGGCGGTAGTCGTGAGGTGGGAGGGTCGATGAACGAATCGGACGTCGAGCGCGTCCGGGTGTCCTGCGAGGTCCGAAACCGCCTCTACCGGGACGGGGTCTTGGCGGGCACGGACCTTCCGGTCGAGGAGCTCGCCGAGTACCGGTCCGACGAGAGCGCGTTGATCTGGATCGACCTGCTCGCCCCGTCGGTCGCCGACATCGTCGCGCTGAGCCCGCTGATCGGCGGCGAGGTGGAGTTGCATCCGCTCGCGGTCGAGGGCGCCATCTCGGGCCGGCAGCGCCCGCGGCTGGTGCGGTTCCGCGACCACAGCCTGCTGCACGCGCAGGCGGTGCGCTTCGACCCGTCCAGTGACCGGCTCGCCACGACGGGGCTGTCGGTGTTCATCCTCGCCAGGGCCCTGATCACGATCCGTTCGGACGACAAGCTGCCGCTCGACCCGATCCTCGCCGACTGGGACGACAACCCGGACCTGGCCGCCTACGGTGTCGGGTTCCTGCTGCACACCGTCGTGGACACGTTGGTCGACGGGTACTTCGTCGCGATCGACGAACTCGACGACCAGATCCAGGCGCTCGAGGACGAGCTCCTGGTCGGCTCCGGGCGGGTGAACGCGGTGCAGTTGCGCAGTTTCACGCTCCGCAAGGCGGTGGCGCAGCTGGGTCGCGCCGTCCTGCCGATGAACGAGGCGTTCAGTGCGCTGCTGCGGCAGGGGGCGCACGTGCTCGACGCGACGATGGTGCCGTACTACCAGGACGTGTACGACCACGCCCTCCGTGCGACGGAGCGGATCGACGGCCTGCGTGACACCATCGAGTCGATTTTGGCGACACACCTTGCAATGCAGGGTAATTCGCTGAACGAGATCATGAAGAAGCTCACCGCGTGGGCCGCGATCATCGCGATCCCCACCGGGGTCACCGGCTACTTCGGTCAGAACATCCCGTTCCCGGGGTTCGGGCAGCAGTCGGGGTTCTGGCTCAGTGCGGGCATGATCGTGGCGCTCGCCACCGGACTGTGGTGGAACTTCAAGCGGCGCGACTGGTTGTGACGGCAAAGGCTCGGGTGCGCACCCCCTGCCGCGCACCCGAGCCGGTTCGAATCATACCACTCGGTGTGTTCCACCGGGTAGCAAGTTACTCGCCAGTAGCTACTGTAGCGGGTGTCCGCTGAAGCGGATCTGCCCCGATCAGGACTAGGGTTGACCTGAGGTCTTCTGGTGACCTGTCGGGGCGACTATGCAGGTTTCGGAGGCAGGGCAAGCGCATATGGCACGTCAACAGGAACGCGCGCGTCGGACCCGCGCAGCGATCGTCGAGGCGGCGGCGGTGGAGTTCGCTCGCCGCGGCTACGCGGCCGCATCGGTGAACACCATTCTCGAGGGCTCGCACGCGACCAAGGGTGCGATGTACTTCCACTTCGAGTCGAAGGAGGACCTCGCCCGCGCGGTCCTCGCGTCGGCTCTCGAACGCTACACGGAGTCGATCGACCGCTGGAAGCGCGTCGACGCGGACCCCTTCCAGGTGTTGCACGCCATCATCGTCGAGCTGGCCGACCGATTCGCCTCCGAGACGATCGTGCAGGCGGAGTTCCGGTTGATCATCGAGCCGGAGTTCTACTCCGAGGTGCGCTCCGGCGGCAGTCAGGTGTGGGGGCGTACCGCACACGAACTCGTGGTGCGGGCGCAGCGCGAGGGGCAGCTGCGGCCGAATGCCGACCCCGCGGTCTTCAGTCGGGTGCTGGGGGCCTGCCTGGCCGGCCAGCGGTACATGCTCGACATGACCACCGACAGCACGGGGCTGCGCGAGCGCTTCGAGGAGGCCTTCGCGGTGGTGCTGGAGGCGATGGCGTCGGAGGAGTGGCTGGCGCAGTGGCGACGGGACGGATGGCAGGACCTGCGGGCCGAGGCCGTCGTCGAGCAGCCGGATCCGGAGCGGGTGGATGTCGAGATCGAGCGGCATTCTTCGCCAGAAACCGCCTCTGACCAGCCGATTTGAGTTTTCCGAAACAAGTGTCCTAAGCTATCCCAGCTCCCAACGGACAGCCGTTGCGGGTACTTGCCGGAGAGATTCGGTGGGCCCCCTTCGTCTAGCGGCCTAGGACGCCGCCCTTTCAAGGCGGTAGCGCGGGTTCGAATCCCGTAGGGGGTACGGATTTAGGAGGTAGCGGGTTCGCCTGCTACAGTTCCTAACCGGAAGTTAGACCGGATGTTGCCTGACAACAACATTCGTAGCAAGGCCCTGTGGCGCAGTTGGTTAGCGCGCCGCCCTGTCACGGCGGAGGTCGCGGGTTCGAGTCCCGTCAGGGTCGCTTTGTATTGCCTAGGCATTCGGTTCGGGTGCCGCCCGGCCAGGTAGCTCAGTTGGTACGAGCGTCCGCCTGAAAAGCGGAAGGTCGCCGGTTCGATCCCGGCCCTGGCCACCATATATTTTCACGCGAAAGCCCCTTCCTCGTTTCGAGGCGGGGGCTTTTTCGTTCGTGTCGGTGCCGGACGTTCGGTCGGCGCGGGTCGGGGCGCGGTATGTGACGATCGACTCGATCCCACCCCTCGAAGTTGCGGAAAATTAACTGACGCGATCTACTGGGTCCGTAGTCGCGTGGGGACGGCTGACAATCCCGCGGGACCCCCATCCCGCGGTCGCCGGTGCGGTGGGCGGCCCCCCAATCGTTGCCCACCGCATCGGTCTCGTCCCGAGGCCGGTCAGGCACGCAGCGGGTACTTGAACCCGGGCACGACCAGCCCGGCCAGCGCCGCGACGGCGATCACCACCGCCACACCCGGCACCAGCGTGTGCAGCAGGTAGCCGAGCCCCGGATCGGTCAGTCCGATTCCCCCGGCGCACAGCGCCGCGGGAACGTGGGGCGCCCGCAGGAGCGCCATCGTCACGACCGCGGCCACGACCGACCCGGCGACCGCGAGCTCCGATGCCCCGGCGACGGCGGTGACGGCGAGGGCTGCGAGTGCGGCCGCCGGGTAGGCGCGCAGGATGGCGCCGGGCCGCGCGGGCGGCCGGGCCGGTGCCAGCGCGACGACGGCGGCCGACGCCGCGTACGGCAGCGCGAACACCGGCAGGCCGAGTCCGTGTTCGACGGCGGCGAGTGCGGCGATCGCGATCGCCACCACGGCCCCGGCCGCGAAAGCGGAACGTCCCGTCGGCGCGGGCGTGCGTGGCCGGATCGCACCGGTGGAGCCGGAGTTGCTGGTGAGCAAGGACATTGGTCGTCCCTTCGAGGTCGGGTTGGTCAGTGGTGGCGGGCGAGGAAGTCGCGGACGAGCGCCGCGATCTCCTCCGTGTGCGTCTCGAGTGCGAAATGTCCGGCGTCGAGGAGATGGATCTCGGCATCGGGCAGGTCCCTGGCGAACGCCTTCGCTCCTGCGGGCCCGAAGATCTCGTCGCCGCGGCCCCAGGTGACCAGCGTCGGTGGGCGGTGGGTGCGCAGGTACTCCTGGAACGCGGGATAGCGGTCGAGGTTGAACTGGTAGTCCCAGAACAGCTGCAGCTGGATCTCCTTGTTGCCCGGCCGGTCCAGGCCGGCCTGGTCGATCAGCCAGGCCTCCGGCGCGATCCGGTCGAGTCTGTCCGCCGGCACACCGTGGACGTACTGCCAGCGGGTCGCGTCCGGTTCGAGTAGTTCGCGTACCCGGGACTCGTTGGCTGCGCGGTCCTTCGCGTGCTCGAACAGCACGTCCCAGAACGGCGTGAAGCCCTCTTCGTACGCGTTGCCGCTCTGGGTGATCAGAGCCGTGATGCGTTCGGGATGGTCGAGGGCGATGCGGAGCCCGATCGGCGCGCCGTAGTCCTGGATGTACAGCGCGAATCGCTGCAGGCCGAGTCGGTCGAGCAGGGCCTCGGTCACCGCGGCGAGTCGGTCGAAGCTGTAGTCGAATCGATCGACCGTCGGCATCGAGGACCGTCCGAAGCCGATGTGGTCGGGTGCGACCAGGTGGAAGTCGTCGGCGAGTTCGGCAATCAGATTTCGGTACATGTGCGAGCTGCTCGGAAAGCCGTGCAGCAGAACGAGGGTGGGATTCGCCGGGTCGCCGGCCTCGCGGTAGAAGACCTCCTGGCCGTCGATGGACTCGGTGCGGTAGCGGGTGGGGAAGGTGGACATTGTCGCTCCTTGCTCGAGGCGAGAACGAGCGTTCTCCCGCTCGTGAGGTGTAGCGTAGAGAACGATGGTTCTCATGGCAAGGGGAGAGATGACGATGGACGCGGACAGCGCGGACGTCAGGCTGCTGGACGCGGCCGAGGCGTTGTTCAACGAACACGGCGTGCAGGCGGTCGGGATGGACGCGATCCGCTCCGGATCGGGTGTCTCGCTCAAGCGGCTCTACCAGCTCTACCCGTCCAAGGATCGATTGGTCGAGGCCGTCCTGAACAGGCGTGACATGGCCGTGCGAGCGGAGCTCGCGGCGTTCCTCGAGCCGTGCGGCGACCCCCGTGAGCGCGTGCTGGCGGTGTTCGACTACCTCGACGCCTGGTTCCGCCGCGACGACTTCCGTGGCTGCACGTTCATCAACACCTTCGGCGAGCTCGGCGGCGTCAACGATTCGGTCGCCCAGATCGCGCGCACCCACAAGGCGGCCTTCCTTGCCTGCCTACGTGAGCTGGTCGCCGCCGCGGGTGAGCCGGCCGCGCTCGCCGACCAGTTGGTGATCCTGGCCAACGGCGCCATGGCGACCGCGGCGATCACCGGATCGCCGGACCCGGCCCTCCAGGCGCGCGCGGCCGCCGTGGTCCTGCTCGACGCGGCGGGATGACGGTGTCGCTGCGCATTCCGCTCCGCCGCCCGTCGCTCGCCGGCTACGACACCTTGCCCACCGCCCCGGGGCCGATCGGCTCGGCCGTGCACGGCGTGTTCCTCGGCACCAGCAGCGTGATCCTCCGGGACGCGCGCACCACGCTGCTCGTGGACGGCTTCGTCACGCGGCCCGGATTGATACGACTGGTGCTGGGCAGGATTGCGCCCGACCACACCCTGATCGACGAGTGCCTGGCCCGCGCGGGTGTCGACGCGCTGGACGCGGTCCTGTGTGCGCATTCGCATTTCGACCATGCTCTCGACGCCCCCATCGTCGCGCAGAAGTTCGACGCTCCGGTCGTCGGTTCGGAGTCGACCGCGAACATCGCGCGCGGCTACGGGGTGCCGGATCGGCTGATCCGTTCGGTCGGCGGCGACGCGGAACTGCGTTTCGGGGACTTCGTAGTGACCCTCGTCGCCGGCCTGCACAGTCCCGGGGACGTCGCGCCGGGCACCGTCGACGCGCCGCTCGTGCCGCCGGCACGGGCGCGGGAGTGGCGCACGGGGGAGGCGTACTCGATCTTCTTCCGGCATCCGCGCGGCAGTGTCCTGGTGCACGCCAGCGCAAACCACGTTCCCGGTCGGCTCGACGGCCACCGCGCGGACGTCGTCTATCTGGGCATCGGCACGCTGGGTCGACAGAGTGCGCGGTTCCGGGCCGAGTACTGGCGCGAGGTGGTGCGGGCAACGGGTGCGCACACGGTGATTCCCGTGCACTGGGACGACTTCACCCGGCCGCTGCGCCTGCCGCTGAGGCCCCTGCCGTATCCGATCGACGATGTGCCGGCGGCTATGGGATTCCTGCTAGAGCAGGGTCGGCGGGACGGCGTCCGAGTGCTCGTGCCCGAGCCGTGGGGCGCGGCGGAGTTGCTGCCCGGCATCTGAGGATGCGCGGATGCGCATAGTCGACTTTGACAATAATTTTCAACAAGGTCGACGCTGTCGCCATGAATCAGACATTTCAGCCCGGCCGGATCGCGGTCCTCGCTGTCACCGTCGGTCTCGCTGCCGCGCTCGCCGGATGCGCGTCCGGGTCGACCGTGCCGACCGACGGGACGCCGGAGCCGCCGAAAACACCCGCGCGGATGGAGGTCTCGTCCGCGGAGCCGCGGTTGGCGGTGACCTACGACGGGGGCGTGATGGTGCTCGACGCCGACGGCCTGGACGTGCTGGCGCAGTTCCCGGTCGACGGATTCGCCAGGGTCAACCCCGCCGGCGACGGGAGGCACGTACTCGTCTCGACGGGCTCGCGGTTCCGGGTGCTCGACGCGGGTGCCTGGTCGGAGCAGCACGGCGACCACGCCCACCACTACGTCGCGCAACCGACCTTCGCCGGGGTGGAGTTCGCCGCCGACGAGCCGGGGCACGTGGTTCGGCACGGCGGCCGGACCGCGCTGTTCGACGACGGGACGGGAGACGTCACGAGCTTCGACCCGAGGGCGTTGGCCGGGGGAACGCCGGACGCCGACCGGTTCACCACGCCCGCCCCGCACCACGGGGCCGCCGTTCCGCTGCCGGACGGCGGTCTGGTCACCACGATCGGAGACGACAAGTCCCGCACCGGAATTGTCGTGTTCGATCGCGATCTCCGGGAGGTGGCGCGCAACGAGCAGTGCCCGGGCGTGCACGGCGAAGCCGCGGCCGCCGGCGGCGGCCTGGTGTTCGGCTGCCAGGACGGAGCCCTGATCTACCGGGACGGCGCCGTCACCAAGGTGTCCAGCCCGGATGCGTACGGGCGCATCGGCAATCAGGCCGGCGGCGACACGTCACCCATCGTCCTCGGTGACTACAAGACGGATCCGGTCGCGAAACTCGAACGCCCGCAACGTGTGATGCTCCTCGACACCGTGGCCGCGCGGCTGACTCCGGTCGACCTCGGTGCGAGCTACAGCTTCCGCTCGCTCGGTCGCGGGCCGGCCGGTGAGGCGGTCGTGCTGGGCACCGACGGCGCGCTGCACGTCATCGACCAGAACGCCGGAACCGTCACCAAGCGGATCTCGGTGCAGGGGCCGTGGACCGAGCCGGAAGAATGGCAGCAGGCGCGTCCCGCCCTCTTCGTCGCGGGCGAGACGGCCTACGTCACCGAACCGTCCACCAGGACCCTGCGGGCGGTGAACCTGGACTCCGGCGCGGTGGTCGCGACGGCGACCCTGCCGCAGGTCCCCAACGAACTGACCGGCGTCACCGGCTGACGGCGGGACGGCGGGCGCCGCAACCGGCCGGTGCCGCATTCGCTCGAACTGATCGCGCGAATGCGGCACCGGGTCGGATCCGGAACGTCGGTCAGACGGTGGCGGTCCAGCTGTCGGGACCGAACACCTCGTAGTGGATGGACTCGGCGGGAACCTGCCGGTCGAGCAGGCTCTCGCGGACCGCGAGCATGAAGGGCATCGGGCCGCACAGGTAGACCTGGGTCCCCGCCTCGATCTCGATCGCCGACAGGTCGGCACGACCGAGGTGGGTGGTGCCGTACTCCTCGCGGTGCCCGAGGTCCTCGTACCACCGGTGCATGGTGGCGAACGGGATCTGCTGCACCAGCTCGGTGAGCTCCGTTCGGTGTGCGTGCCGGGCGGGGGACCGGTCGGCGTGCAGGACCGACACCCGACGGTGATTGTCGTTCGTCGCGAGGTGGTTGAGCATCCCGATCATCGGGGTGCAGCCGATCCCCGCGGACACCAGCAGCAGCGGGGCATCGCCCTCCTCGAGCACGAGGTCGCCGAAGGGCATCGAGACCTGCAGCATGTCGCCTTCGAAGACGTTGTCGTACAAGAAGTTCGACACCTCGCCGGCGGGCGCTCCGGCGTCCGCGGGCACGGCCTTGACGCTGATCTGCCATTCGGTGGCCGACGGTGCGCCGACGAGGCTGTACTGGCGAATCTGCCGGGCGCCGTCGGGAAGGACCACGCCGACCGAGATGTACTGTCCGGGAAGGTAGCTCGGCAACGTCTCCGCGCCGAGGGGGCTGAGCACGAACGACACCGTGTCCGCGGACTGCAGCACTCGGCGGCTCACGCGCACCTCGCGCCAGACCCGGCCGTCGGCAACCCCGGCGGATGCGTAGAGGTCGTGCTCCATGGCGATCAGCGTGTCGGCCATCAGCCAGTACACCTCGTTCCAGGCGGCCGCGACCTCGGGTGTGACGGCCTCGCCCAGCACCTCGACGATCGCCTCGAAGAGGTACTTGTGCACGATCTCGTACTGGTCGGCGGTGATGCCGAGGGATGCGTGCTTGTGCGCGATCCGCGACATGATCAGGTCGGTCCGCGGGGCGTCCTCGCTGACCTGCAGCGTCGCGAAGGCGGCGACCGCACCGGCGAGTGCCTTCTGCTGCTGGCCCTGCTTCTGGTTCCCGCGATTGAACAGGTCGCGCTCGAGCTCGGGGTGCGCCGCGAACATCTTCGGATAGAAGATCGCGGTGATGTCCTCGATCGCTGCCCCGACCGCGGGAAGGGTGGCTCGGATGACTTCGGTGGACGCTGGGGAGAGGCTCATGGGGCGACGGTATTAAAACTTGCATTTGAGATGCAAGATATTGTGACCTAGTCCACTACGTTGTGTAGTAGGAGGGGTTTCGGCTGGTCAGTCCCAGGCGGCCAGCCGGCGCTCGCTGACGAATCGGCGGGTCTGCCCGGAGTGGGGGTCGGTGAACGTCAGGGACCGGGCCAGCAGCTGCAGTGGATCCGAATAGTCGTCGGGCGCGACGTCGTACAGGGTCGGATAGAAGTTGTCGCCGACGATGGGGATGCCCAGCGAGTTCAGGTGCACGCGCAGCTGGTGCATCTTGCCGGTGTGCGGCAGCAGCCGGTAGCGCGCGCGGTCGCCGTGCACCCCGAGCAGTTCGATGCGGGTCTCGGCATTCGGCTCACCGGGCACCTCGAGGCACTGCAGGGTGCCGCGTTCCTTGACGATTCGGCTGCGGACCGTGCACGGAAGGCTCAGTGCCGGGTCGTAGCCGGCGACCGCCTCGTACTCCTTGACCACGTGGCGCTGGTCGAACAGCGACTGGTACGCGCGGCGAGCCTGGGCGCGGACGGTGAAGACGAGCACTCCCGCCGTCACCCGGTCCAGCCGGTGCGCGGGTGTGAGTTCGGGAAGGTCCAGGTCGCGCCGGAGCCGAACCAGGGCCGACTCAGCGACGTAGCGCCCGCGCGGGGTGCTCGCGAGGAAGTGCGGTTTGTCGACCACGAGCAGGTCCTCGTCCCGATGGAGCACCTCGATCTCGAACGGCACCCGGGTCTCGATCGGCGGGTCGCGGTAGAGGTACACGAACGAGTGCGCGCGGTAGGGGCTCGCGGGGGTGACGGGCACCCCGGCCCCGTCGACCACCTCGCCCGCTGCCACCTTCTCGCGCAGCCTTCGCGTGTCGTCGGGGAAACGGGCGAGCAGGTAGCCGAGGACCGTCGTCCAGCTGTCGTCCGCGGGCAGCCTCAGGCGGGTCGGGTTGAGGCCGTCGCGGACGGGGAGCGGGGCGTCGGGCACATCACGAACCTACGCCGCGCAGTCGCGTCGCTGCCTCGGCGTCGCATCGCCGCCTGTCCGTCGACCGACCGACAGGGCCTGTGGTTGCCGGGTGTTCGCCCGCCTGCGGGCCGGCCGCAACTGGGAAGACCCGCTAAAGATGGTGGGGGGCACTGATTTCTGTGATTTCCTGTGGTGCTTCGGATCGTCGATGTAGCGTCCCTCGGAACATCCGGTGCCGACCGGAATCGGATGACCAGTTGAGGAGAGCGAATGTCCGGATCATCAGACGACCAGCAGGAAACGATCGAGGAGCTGCTCAAGCTCGTGAAGTCGATCACGATCGGCATGAACAGCGGCCAGCAGTAGGTTTCTCGCCGGTGGCCAGGGGCGCGGGAGAGGGCCCTCGGCAAACTGCTGGAGGCCTCGCGCGCGTACGAGGCGGGCGAGCCCCTTCCGCGCGGTTCCTGGCTGGACCCCGTCGGCCTGC
>NZ_JBHZAH010000109.1:0-16853 GCF_042754225.1 Rhodococcus sp. NPDC059234 | reverse complement strand
GGCCTCGAACGAGGCCTGAGTGGACCGGTTTTCGTCTCGAACAACTTGAAGCAATGGAGGAACCTGATGTCTCGTCCGGTGATGCGCCGCGTGGTTGCGGCGGCGAGCGCTGCCGCTGTGGTGGCGCTCGGTCTCGGGATCGGCGGTGGTGTCGCGTCCGCGGCACAGACGTCGGCGACCGTGACCACGGCCCAGATCAAGGCAACGAAGACGCTGCTCGGCAGCGGGTCAGTCTTTCCCGGTGAGGTGGTGACCTACCGGACAGACTTCTCTGTCACGAACGCGATCGACGCGTACCTGAACAAGATCACCGACGTGCATCCGGCGGGCTTCACGTACGTGCCGGGTAGCGCGAAGGTGTCGGCTGCCTCGACGTCGTCGGTGACGCCGTCGGTCGACGACGCGAACAACAAGGTGTCGGTGTCGAATTCGGCGAGTGCATGGATGCTCTCGAAGAACGTCAGCCGCACAGTGTCGTTGGAGGTGTCGTACAAGGTTCCGGACAACGCGCCCGCGGGGACGTTGAACAGCGGCTTGACCTTCGACGTGAACACCTGGCAGTCCACGCAGGTGTTCAACCCGATCGGCGTCACCATCGATGTGAAGGCGCCGGCCTCGACGACCACGACGCTCACCGCGCCCGCGACCGCCGTGACCGGCAGCGCCGTCGACCTGACTGCGAACGTGTCCCCGGCCCAGGACGGTGGCACGGTTCAGTTCAAGGACGGTGACACGAACATCGGCGCCCCGGCGAACGTGGCGGCAGGCAAGGCGACGCTCTCGCACACCTTCGCCGCGACGGGTTCGCGGAACATCACTGCCGTGTACTCGGGTGTGCCGGGATTCACCGGCTCCACGTCGGCGCCGTCGACGGTCGTCGTGGCGGCTCCGGACGCGCCCACGTCGACCGTTCTGAGCGCGGTCAGTGACGCGCAGGCCGGCACCTCGGTGAGTCTCGTCGCCGCGGTTACCCCGGCCCCGAACGGCGGGACCGTGCAGTTCAAGGACGGCGACACCCCGATCGGCGGCCCGGCGACCGTGACTGGCGGCAAGGCGACGCTGTGGTTCACGTTCAACCTGGCGGGCGACCACCCGATCACCGCTGTCTACTCGGGCGCGCCGGGCTTCAAGGGTTCGACCTCTGCGCCCACCACGGTGAAGGTCAGTGACGGAAGCGGCACGGGCGGCGGCAACGGTTCGCTCTCGTCCCTCTTCGGTTCCTGACTCGGATCGCACCTGGATTCGAAATCCGGAGTGCGTACGGTTCTGCTCGTTGTGAAGACATTTGGAGGATGAATATGTCCAACACCGTGATTCGGCGCGTGGCCGCAGCCGTGAGCGCGACTGCGGTTGTCACGCTCGGCCTCGGCCTCGGCATCGGTGCCGGTCCTGCCTCGGCGGCACAGACGTCGGCGACCGTCACGACCGCCCAGATCAAGGCCACGAAGACCCTGCAGGGGAGCGGGTCCGTGTTCCCCGGGGACGTCGTGACCTACAAGACGCAGTTCTCCGTCACGAACGCGATCGACGCGTACCTGAACAAGATCACCGACGTGCATCCGGCGGGCTTCACGTACGTGCCGGGTAGCGCGAAGCTGACCGCCGCGTCGACCTCCTCGGTGACGCCTGCGGTCGACGACGCGAACAACAAGGTGTCGGTGTCGAATTCGTTGAGCGCGTGGATGCTCTCGAAGAACGTCAACCGCACGGTGACGTTCGAGGTCTCCTACAAGGTTCCCGACAACGCACCCGCGGGAACCTTCGACAGCGGCCTGACCTTCGACGTGAACACCTGGCAGTCCACGCAGGTGTTCAACCCGATCGGCGTCACGATCGACGTGCAGGCCCCGGACACCGCGACGACGACCGGACTCACGGTCCCCGGCCTTGCGACCGCGGGCACCGCAGTCGATCTCACCGCCACGGTGGCCCCGGTTCCGGCCGGCGGCACCGTGCAGTTCAAGGACGGCGGCACCCCGATCGGTGGTCCCGTCACCGTCGTGGACGGCAAGGCGACGCTCTCGCACGCCTTCGACGCCAATGGCAGCCACGCGATCTCGGCCGTGTACTCGGGTGCGGGACGGTTCCTCCCGTCGGTCTCGCCGACCCTGTCGGTCAACGTGTCCGGCGGCGACACCGGTGGTGGTAGCGGTTCGGCCGGATTGCCTTTCGGCTCCTCCTAGCCGACGCGAGCACGCGCGAGGCCCCCTTCCCATATGGGTAGGGGGCCTCGTTGCGTCGGCGCGCGTGGTTCGATGGGGTGTGACCACAGCACCGATTCGGTTAGAGGTGATCGTCGGCAGCGTTCGGGAGGGACGGTTCGGCCCCGTCGTTGCGGAATGGTTCACCAGGCGGGCGGGCGCCCACCCCGACTTCGACACCCGGGCCCTCGATCTGGCCGATGCGGGATTGCCGTCGGACCTGTCCAGGACCCCCGAGTCCGATCGCTTCCGCGATCGGATCGCCGCGGCGGAGGCGTTCGTCATGGTGACACCCGAGTACAACCACGGCTACCCCGGCGCGCTCAAGGACGCCATCGACTCCGCCAAGGAGCAGTGGCGTGCCAAACCGGTCGGCTTCGTGTCCTACGGCGGACTGTCCGGCGGACTCCGGGCCACCGAACAGCTGCGTCAGGTCGTCGCCGAGGTGCACATGGTCTCCGTCCGGCAGACCGTGAGTTTTCACCAGGCACGCAAGAGATTCGGTCCGGACGGCGAAACGGACGACGGCGCCGCGATCGACGGTTCGGCGCGACTGCTGGCCCAGTTGGCCTGGTGGGCGCAAGCTCTGCGGTCGGCTCGCTCGGTCGAGCCGTATCCGGGCTGACGCCGGGTCAGGGCATGCCGACGACGACGTCGGTGGTCGACGGACGCCCGATGAATGCCGTCTCCTGAGCGATCGTGACCAGGATCAGGTCGAGCTGACGTCCGTTCGAGTGCACGGTGATCCGGTCGCCGCGGGCCCCGGGTTGGACGATCGTGAGTGCCGTCTCGGTGCCGATCGGCCGCGGCGGGACTTCACGGACTCGGATCGAGGTGACTGATCCGAGCAACGGCCGGCTCTCCGTGCCGTCGAAGACCACTGCGGTGAATGCCGGGTTGATCTGGGTGTGGTCGCGCGCGAGCGCCAACCGGTCCGGAGTGGCGACCGACTCGACCAGGGCCTCCCAGTCCTGCGGCCGGATGGAATCGATGAGTACCCGGGCGCCGGTGGCGACGGCGCGGAACACCAACTGCTGGGCGAGGTACAACTCGCCGAACACGTCGACGGAGGGGACGTGGGATCCGACGACGGCTGCGGTGACGCCGCGACCGGCGTCGTCGGAGCCGAGGAGTTGTCCGCAGCCCGAGGGCGGCAGGTTCAGCGCGTCGAGGCGGGCGGGATCGACATCGGCGAACGGGGTGAGTGAATCGTGGTCGGCGGGCGCGCCGGGCAGGTTCGATGCCAACGCCTCCGCGTGCCTGCCGGACATCGAGACCAACCCGGGTAGGTCCGGGGGCTCGGGCACCGTGCGGGTGGTCTCCCGATACGCCGCCGCGACCCGCACCTTGTCGGGCCGCCCGCCCGGGCGCAGCCGCACGGTCACCGTGGTCCCGAGGCTGGGACGAGCCCACAATGCCGCCAGCAGCTCCGAGCTCATGGCCCGCGGATCGATCGCGAACCCGGTGTTGCAGCCGCCCGCCACGGGCACGTGGCCCCACGCGCGATCGAGGGTGTCGGGTCGGCTGCTGCGGACGATCCGTGCTGCGGCGGTGCCGATCTGGGCCGAGGTGAGTGGGTGGGACGGGAGGCCGTGGTCGGCGAGGACCCGCACGATTCGCTGCGCCGCGATTGACACCGCCCGGGCCGCCCCCTCGCGGTCGCCGCCACGGCGGGCCACCGACTCTGCCTGTGCGGTCGCATCGAAACGAAGTGCCAGCCAGACGGTTCGGACTGCGGCCGCCGGTAGCGGCCCGACCAGACGGTCGTAGACGTCTGCGGCGGGGCTGCCCGTGACCGCGCGGCAACCGTGGCTGACGATGTCGAGGCCGGCCAGGTGGATGTCGTGCTGGACCAGCGATTCCGCGAGCGCACCGACCGGAAGCAGGTGTACGGACTCGACGGTGTCGCGGCCGATCCGCGTCAGGTTCCCCGGGGCGGGCAGCACCTCGATCACCGCGGTCACCGAGCCGCCGTCCCAGTCCAGCCCGACGACCGCGCCGGACGGTACCCGGAAGTCGACGGTCTCCCCGCGCGGGGCGGCCCGCCGGATCGGGTAACGGAGCAGGGTCCACGCCCAGTCGAGTAGGCATTGGCCGCCGACCGGAACGATTCCGATCGCGGCCACGGCCAGACCGATCGTCAGCGCGACCCACCACCGAACGCCGGCCACGGTCACGATCGAGGCCGCGGTCAGACCCACCAATTGAGCCGCAACCACGACGTGAACAGGCACGATCGGCCACAGTTGCCGCCGCCCCCACGGTATCGACACAGCTGTCCCCTCGCCCCCGGTCCGGGCATACCCCCATGCCACGGCTCAGGGCGACTGTACTGTGTGGCCCCGTAGTGCGCGCCACATGGGGGAGGAATCATGGCAGCACAGCCGACCACTCGTTGGCAGGTCAGCGGGTATCGCTTCCTGGTTCGACGGATGGAACACGCTTTGGTACGGCGGGACGTGCGGATGCTGCACGACCCGATGCGCACCCAGTCGAGGGCGCTAGCGGTGGGGGCGGTGGTCGCGGTTGTCGGGCTCGCCGGCTGCGCAGCACTGGCGTTGATCCGCCCGCAGGACAAGATCGGCGATGCAAAGGTCGTCGTGGGCAAGGATTCCGGGGCGATGTTCGTCATGGTCGACGAGTCGTTGCACCCGGTACTGAACCTGGCCTCGGCACGACTGATCGCGGGCAGTGCCGCCGTCCCGACGATCGTCAGGGAATCCGAGCTCGACACCCGTCCGCGCGGAGCGCTGATGGGCATCCCGGGCGCACCCTCCGCCCTTCCACACGGAGATCCCGCGGCGTGGACGGTGTGCGACGCCGTCGCGTCAAGCGGCAATCGCGCGCTCACGACAACGGTTCTCGCAGGAGGCCCGGTGCTCGCCGACCATGTGTCGGCGCTGGGGTCCGAGCAGGCGCTGCTCGTTCGGAATGCGGACATCACCTACCTTGTCCACGAGGGGAAGCGGAGCCGGATCGACCCGAACGATCATGCGGTGTCCTTGGCCTTGGGGCTCGACGGTGTCGAGCCGAGGCCGATCAGCGCGGGACTGCTCAACGCGATTCCCGAGGCGCCCGCGATCGTGCCCCCGGTCGTCGCGGACGCCGGTGGGGTTCCGTCGTATCCGATGCAGGACAAGACCATCGGTTCGGTCGTGCAGGTTCAGGACGCGCAGGAGATCGAGTACTACGCGGTGCTCCGCGAGGGTCTGCAACGGGTGAGTGAGGCCACCGCGAAACTCATCCGCTACTCGGATTCGCAGGGGAGTGCGGGCATGACCAGCGTCACGCCGGACGCGGTGTCGCGGGTGCCGAGATCGAACGCGCTGGCGGTGGCGAGCTATCCCGCCGCCGCACCGACGATCGTCGACGATCGGTCCAGCCCGGTGAGTTGTCTGTCGTGGCAACCGGTTCCGGGGTCGGATGGTTCGGCGGGCGGCGTCCGCGCCACGGTGTCGGTGATCTCGGGCAATGCCCTTCCCGTGCCCGACGGTGCGCGGGTCGTGGCCCTGGCGCAGGCGGACGGGTTGGGGGACAACGCGGACGCCGCGTACCTGCGGCCGGGGACGAGCGGACTGGTCCACTCCGCCGGAATCGCTCCGACCAGCGAGCGTCGAGGGTCGTTGTTCTTCGTCGCGGACACCGGCGTGCGGTACGGAGTCGAGAACGTCGAGACGGCAAAGCTTCTCGGATTCGAGGATGTGAGCGCCGCCGCGCCGTGGCCGGTCCTGTCGCTGCTGGCGCCGGGGCCTGAACTGACGCGCGGGGCGGCCTTCCTCGCGCACGACGGGATTGCCCCGGACGATCACCCGCGGGTCGTGTCCGCGCCATCTCGCTGAAGCCGGCGCCGCAGCGGGAACGAGGCGAGCACACCGAGACCCAGCGCGGCGGCGACCCCGCCGACGCCCGCGAGCGCCACGTCGCGGGCCCGATGGTCCGCCGTCGGGGCGGCGGCGGGAACTGCCATGTCCACCGACAGCGGTCCCGGCTCGCCGCGGCCGGGCTCGGCCGTCACCGCGGCCAGCGGATCGACGACGCCGTGGCCCACGTAGGGATCCCATCCGGCGGCCGGGGCATGTGCGGTGTTCTCGATCCGGTCCATCACCTGCCGTGCGGTCAGTTCGGGGTGCCGAGCCCGGATCAGCGCCGCGGTACCCGCTACGTAGGGGGCGGCGAAACTGGTGCCCTGCACGGCGCCGCCGTTCGTCGAGTTCGTCACTCCGGACGGCTGCAGTCTGCGCGGATCCAGCGAGGTGATGTCCGTGCCGGGCCCGGCGACGTCCACCCACGGTCCGGGCAGTGTGAACTCCGACGGTGAGCCGTCGGGGTCGACGGAGCCCACGGCGAGCACCTGATCGTCGTACCAGGCCGGCGTCGCGACAGTCGTGACCGATTCCCACGGATCGGCTTGGGGTGTGGCGGGATTCGTCGGCGGATTCGATCCGCGACACGACTCGTTGTCGAGGTTCCCGGCGGCCGCGACGATCACGACGTCCTTGACTCGCGCCGCGTAGTCGATTGCCGCGCCGAGCGCCGAGTTGTCGGGCGCACCCGCCGGGATGCACGCGACCTCGGAGATGTTGACGACCGTTGCGCCCAGGTCCGCGGCTCGACGGATCGCGCTCGCGAGGGTGGCGACGTTGCCGACCCCGCGTGCGTTCCGGCCCTCCGGATCGCGGCGTCCGCCGACCTCACGGTAGATGTTGCTGGACTGTCGGATGCTCAGGATCCGGGCCTCCGGCGCGACGCCCGCGAATCCGGTTTCCGGGCTTCGCGATGCCGCGATGATGCCGGCGACCAGGGTGCCGTGGCCGTCGCAGTCGGACGTGCCGTCGCCGGTGGAGACGTAGTCCCCGTCCGGCATCAGTCCGGGAAGCCGGCTGTGTCGTTCGACGCCGGTGTCGATCACCGCGACGCTCTGCCCGCGGCCGGTGCTCAGCGGCCAGACCGCCTCCAGGTCGAGGGCCCGCTGCGGCGCGGGGATCTGTGCGGGGTCGGGTGCCGGGGACGTCCCGGTGCAGGGGTCGCGCAGTTCCGTCGCCGGAGGCGTCGGCGGCGAATCGGGTGGCAGTCGACCGGGGTCGACGGTCGGGGGTGCGACGGCGACGGCGACGGCCGGGTTCACTCCGACGGCGAGGACGATGCCGGCGAACGCGACCCGGAGGCGGGCGGTGCGGCGAGTCACAGGCCGCGCATCGCCGCGAACAGGCCGGACACCCAGCAGACCAGCGGGATCACCGCCGCTATTGCCGTGTAGTCGAGTAGTTCGACGCCGCGGCGCAGGACTGGCGAGAAGGTGTGGTTCGGTGCCAGCACGCCGAGGGCCAGCGCGGCGCAGACGCCGAGTGTCGCGAGCGCGAAGATCACGAGCGACTGGTCGGGGCTGGTGAGTGCGGCACCCACGAGGAGCGAGACGAGGAGCGCGGTACCCGACGAGATCAGCGAGAGGGCCTGGGCCGCACTGGCATATGTGCGTCCGCGCAGCATCAACACGGTCGCGCACGCCACCGCCAGAACCATTCCCGGCCAGTAGATCCCACCGGGGGTGAACGCAGCGGCCGCCAGCAGCGCCCCGCAGGCCGCAGTGACGGCGGTCGCCCCGACCAGGCCCGTGAGGTATTGGCGGGCCTGCACGGCCTTGGCTTCGAGTCCGACGAAGGACGGCAGCGGTCCGGATGCCGCGTCGTCGAGTTCCTCGACGTCCAGGGGCGATCCCGGTGCGGGGACCGGGGGCAGCGGCAGCTTGGCGAGCAGCATCGCCAGCCGGGGCGCGGCGGCGAGGCAGGCGAGTGCGGCCGCCACGAGCCCGGCGCCGATCGACCGGACCGGTAGCTCGGTGAGGGCTTCGACCGCGGCGGCTGCGGCGACCAGCAGGGATCCCGTCGCGGCGGCGGTGCAGATCGCGAGCCCGACCCCGCTGGCGCGCATCGCCAGGATCGCGGCAGCGGCACAGGTGACGGATCCGAGCAGCAGGTTCGCCGCGTCGAGGCGGCCCGGAACGATCAGTGCACCCGCGGTCGCGGCGACCGGCAGCGCGTATCCGCACAGTGCTGCGGCGGCCGGCCGGTCGCCGTAGACCCGGCTGACCACGGCGCCTGCGGTGATCAGCAGTGCCGCGACCACGAGAGCGGCGAACGCTCCGAGGACGGAGTCGGACTCGGCGCGAGCCCGCAAGAGCGCCAGCGATCCGGCGAGGATGACGGCCGCCGCTGCGGCGACGCCCGTCGCGCGCGCGGTCGCCGGGGTCCAGCGCCGGAAGTGCTGCGCGCCGATGGCGGCGACGTTGTGCATGAGGTCGTCGAACAGCGGTGCGGGCGCACGGGTGGTTGCGGAATGCAGGACGAGCAGGTCGCCGTCGAGGATCCCGTGTTCGTCGAGGCTGAGAGTGGACGACAGCGGCGCCTGGCCGACCCGGGACAGCACCCATTCGGTTGCCTCGGTTGCCGGTCGAGGGCTCTCGAGATCGTCTGGCACACCGCGCATCTCGACCATGTCGACGATGCCGGGAAGAATCAGCGCCACCGGCACCGCGAACGGCAGTGCCAAGTCGACCTGGGCCTGGTCGGCGAGAATCGTCAGTCGGCACAGATCCGTGCGTGCGCCGCGGTGGCTGTCGGTGTCGCCCGCGACCGTGCCGAAGTTCCCCGTCACCGTTTGTTCCCCCCACCCGATGCGTGCAGGTCCCCACCTGCGCGGTTCCGTGTCGGAACACGCGCACTCTACACACGATCGAGTCCGGTTGTGGTGTCACGGACGTCTCCGATGGGATACCCTTCGGCGCTCGACGTTGCGATCCTGGGGAGGGTTCGTCGCGGGCGCAGTGCGGTCAGGGACGCAGTGCAGGGGAAGGACCGGGGGGTGAACGCGCGTGAGCACCGTGCGATTCGTACGCAGACCGCGCCGTGAGGTGCCACGAACGCCGGGTGGCGAGATCGCTCTGCAGCCGCCACCGGAGATCCCGAAGATCGTTCCGGGCAACCTGCTGACCAAGATGCTGCCGCTCGTGATGGTGGTCGCGATGCTCGGCATGGTCGCTCTGATGTTCACCTCGGGAATGGCCGCGAATCCGATGTCGCTGCTGTTCCCGGTGATGATGGTCGTCTCGATGTTGGGCATGTTCGCGGGCGGAAGCAGGGGCGCAGGCGCACGCGCGGCGGAGGCCAACGAGGACCGCAAGGACTACCTGCGCTACCTCGACCAACTGCGTCGCGACGTCTACGACACCGGCGATCAGCAGCGCGCGGCGCTCGAGTGGAGCCATCCGGATCCCGGCCGACTGTGGACCCTGGCCGGTTCCACCCGAATGTGGGAGCGGCGACCGAGCGACCCCGACTACTGCCACGTGCGAGTGGGCGTCGGCAGCCAGCGGTTGGCCACCCGGTTGATCGCCCCTGAGACCGGTCCGGTCGAGGACCTCGAGCCCGTTGCCGCGGTGTCCCTGCGGCGGTTCGTGCGCACCCATTCCGTGGTGCACGAGCTCCCGACGGCCGTCTCCCTGCGCGGGTTCGCCGCCGTCGGTATGGAGGGCGATCGGGCGTCCGCTCGGGACCTGGTGCGCTCGATGGTGGTGCAACTGTGTACCTTTCACGGCCCGGACCAGGTCCAGGTGGCCGTGGTCTGCGGCCCGGACACCGCGGCGGAGTGGGAGTGGACCAAGTGGCTCCCGCACGCGCAGCACGTGGAGTCCGCGGACGGGGCGGGAACCCGCCGAATGGTCTTCGGCTCGTCGATGGAGCTGGAGAACACGCTGGGCCCACACCTGACGATGCGCGGGCGGTACTCACGGACCGCGCCGCCAGTCGCGGGTGTCCCGCAGCTGATTGTCGTGGTGGACGGCGGATTCACCGACGGCGGCAGCCTGCTCGACGAGGGGCTCGACTCGGTGACGATCCTCGACCTGAGCGGCTATCGGCCGTCGTTGTCGGCCAGGCGCGGCATCCAGTTGGTGCTGGCCGAGGGGTCCCTCGGTGCCCGCACCGGGTCGGGTATCGAGACGTTCGCCGCGGCCGACGGACTCAGCACCCACCAGGCGCAGACCGCCGCCCGCAGGCTCGCGCCGTACCGCGCGAGTTCCCAGCTCGCCACCGACACGGGGGAGGTGGACGGGCGGCCGGTCGCGAACTGGCAGCAGCTACTCGGCATTCCCGATGTCGCCGCCCTCGAGACGGATCTGGCGTGGGCGCCGCGGACGGCCCGCGAACGCCTCCGGGTGCCGATCGGCGTTGGCGCCGACGGGGCTCCGGTCGAGATCGACCTCAAGGAGGCCGCCGAGAACGGCATGGGTCCACACGGGTTGTGCATCGGCGCGACGGGCTCCGGAAAGTCGGAGTTCCTTCGGACGCTGGTGCTCGGCCTGCTCGCGACCCACTCGCCCGACGTGCTGAACCTGGTGCTCGTCGACTTCAAGGGTGGTGCCACCTTCCTCGGGCTGGAGCAGGCGCCGCACGTGGCAGCCGTGATCACCAACCTGGCCGAGGAACTGGCCATGGTCGACCGCATGCGGGACGCACTGGCCGGCGAGATGAACCGGCGTCAGGAACTGCTGCGCGCGGCGGGCAACTTCGCGAACGTCACCGACTACGAGAAGGCACGGGCCGCGGGTGCCGACCTCGCGCCGCTGCCAGCGCTCTTCGTCGTCGTCGACGAGTTCTCCGAACTGCTGAGCCAGCAACCCGAATTCGCCGACCTGTTCGTCGCGATCGGCAGGCTCGGCCGATCGCTGCACATGCACCTGCTGCTCGCGAGTCAGCGACTCGAAGAGGGCAAGCTGCGTGGGCTCGACAGTCACCTGTCGTACCGGATCGGGTTGAAGACGTTCTCCGCCAACGAGTCCCGAACAGTGCTCGGTGTGCCCGACGCGTACCACCTGCCCGCTGCTCCGGGGTCGGGCTACCTCAAGTGCGACTCCGCCGAGATCGTGAGGTTCTCGGCGGCCTACGTGTCCGGGTCGTGCCCGCGGGGCCGAACCACCCAGTCGGTCGCAAGCGTCGCGACCCGGCCGGACCTGTTGCCCCGACCGTTCACCGCTGCGCCGGTCGCCGAGGAGTTCGCGGACGTGACCAGTGTCGCCGCAGGTGCCGAGTCGGTGCCGGAGGAGGCAGACTCGGGCCGCACCGTCCTCGAGACGGTCGTCGACCGAATCCGCGGGCGGGGATCCGCAGCGCACGCGGTGTGGTTGCCGCCACTCGAGGAGCCGCCCACGCTGGACCAGCTGCTGCCGCGCTCGGTCCTGAACACTCCTGCCCCGGAGATCGGCACCCTGCGGACCCCGATCGGCGTGGTGGACCGTCCCTACGATCAGCGGCGCGACCTCCTGACCATCGATCTGTCCGGGTCCGCCGGCAACGTCGCGATTGTCGGCGGCCCGCAATCCGGCAAGTCGACCGCCCTGCGTGCCCTGGTCGTGTCGATGGCCCTCACCCACACGCCGCAGCAGGTGCAGTTCTACTGTCTCGACTTCGGCGGCGGCACCCTGGCCGGGTTGTCGGGCCTGCCGCATGTCGGGTCCGTCGCGAACCGACTGGACGTCGACCGGGTTCGCCGCACCGTCGCCGAGGTGAACGCCGTCGTCCGGCAACGCGAACACCGGTTCCGAGAGCTGGGCATCGACTCGATGGCCGAGTTCAGGCGAGTGCGCTCCTCCGGCGGGGCCGATGCAACCGCGGACGACCCGTTCGGCGACGTGTTCCTGATCGTCGACGGTTGGCCGAGCATTCGCCAGGACTTCGAGCCGCTAGAAGCGCAGATCGGTGCCCTGGCAGGCCAGGGTTTGTCGTTCGGTGTGCACGTCGTGGTGACCGCGTCGCGGTGGGGCGAGATCCGTCCCGCGCTCAAGGACCAGTTGGGAACTCGGGTCGAACTGCGGCTGGGCGATCCTTCGGACTCGGACGTCGCCAGGATCAAGGCGTCGCGAGTGCCGGAGGGTCGTCCCGGGCGAGGCATGACCCGCGAAGGATTGCACCTCTTGACGGCGTTGCCCCGTGTCGACGGTCGCTCGGGCACTGTCGATCTCACGGTGGGTGTCGCCGACGCCGTCGCGAAGATCGCGGCGTCGACCGTCGGTGACGCCGCGCCGCCGGTGCGGATGCTGCCGGACCGGTGCGCCCGGGGCGAGATACTCGCCGCCGGCGACTGGCCACCCGCGACCGGCGAGACGCCGACTCTGCGGATCCCGGTCGGCATCGACGAGGCCGACCTGGCACCGGTGTTTCTCGACTTCGCCGAGCAGTCGCACCTACTGGTGTTCGCGGACAGCGGCGCTGGCAAGACCACCCTGTTGCGCGGTATCTGCGCCGGCATCGTGGAGTCGAACAGCCCCCAGCAGGCGAAGATCATCCTCGCGGACTATCGCCGCACCATGCTCGGTGTCGTCCCGGAGGATCATCTCGCGGGCTACGCACCGTCCGCGGCGACGCTGACCACGATGATGAACGATCTGGCCGCCGTACTTGCCGGCCGAATGCCGGATTCCGATGTCACGCAACAGCAGTTGAGGGAACGGGACTGGTGGACCGGACCCGAGATCTACGTGGTGGTCGACGACTACGACCTCGTCGCCACGGCGGGTGGGAATCCGCTGACGCCGATCATCGACTATCTCGCGCAAGCTCGCGACGTCGGACTGCACGTGATTGTCGCCCGCCGGTCCGGTGGGGCGGCGCGGGCCCTCTACGAGCCGATCATCGCGCGGCTCCGGGACCTGGTGTCGGCGGGTCTCGTGATGAGCGGCAGCCGAGACGAAGGCAACCTGATCGGTCCGGTCCGTCCGGCCGAGATGCCCCCGGGCCGCGGAAACCTGGTCACACGATCGGGCACCGCGTTGATACAGGTCGCGTGGCTACCGCCGCTGTGACCGACGCCCGGGTGCTGGCGCTCCATCTCGCGGAGACCACCGTGTGGGCTCGGTGCGGTGACCGGCAATGGCAGTGCGGTGCGGCCGCTTTCGTCATCGACGGCCGACTGGCATTCGGTCGCTGGCCGGCTGCGACGCCAGCGGCGAATGTGGAGGCGGCGCCGATCCGGTTCGTCGACGACGAGTTCCTGGTTCTTGGTGCGGGCGTGTTCCCGATGGCGGATGTGCTCGCCGGTCTGCTCGCGCACGTGGCCGGCCGCTGTCCGGTACCGGGACCGATTGACGTGCTCGTGCTCACCTGCCCGGCCCACTGGGGCGAGGACAGGCGCCGCACCCTCGCCGAGGCGGGACGCGCGGTCGCCGGAGATGTCCGTCTGTTGCCCGTGCCGGAGGCGTTGTATCGGGGACTCGCGGTGCGTCCGGCCGGTGACGGCCTGGTGCTCGACGTCGGGTTGCTCGAATCCGTCGCGGCCCGTCCCGGCGGGAGGGACTGCATTCGGTTCGCCGAGTGCGGTGGTGCCGACCTCGTCGAGAGTTTCAGTGCAGCAGACGATCTCGCCGAGAGTCTGCGGCGGCAGTGGGTCGGAGTGCCGTCGTGGACGCTGATCACGGGCGAGCTGCCGGCAGGCTCCGCTCGGGCTCTGGTCGAGGCGCTGGGGCGGGGAAGGGATCGGTCGCAATCGGTGTCGGTCGTCGTGGGGTCGGTTGTGGCGGCGGGTGCATACGAGTGGGGGTGCGAGCTGGGGGAGTCGCCGACGCTCACGGGCGACGTCGCCTCCCGGGTGGTCGGGTCGACACGCCGGATCCGGCAGTCCGTGCCGGCGGCCGCTCTTGCACTCGTGGTGGCGGTGACGTTGGGCGTTCTCGCATGGAAGGCGAATTCCATTGACCCCGGGTCTGTTTCGGCCCCGATGGCGGGATCCGCGCCCTCCGAGTCTCAGCGAGTGGGCGTTGGGAGGGCGGCAGTCGCGGTGCCGTCGGGCTGGCATGTGCGCGACGGAGGGCGGCTCGACCGCGCCGAGATGGTGCCGGACGACGGAACCCCCGCTCGAATCCTCTTGGTGCGGACGGAACTCGTGCCAGGCGCGGACCTGGATGCGGTGGAGTCGACGCTGCGAAGTCGGGTAGCGGAGCATCCGGACCGGATCCGCTCGATCGAGCGGATGGACGTCGATGCGCGGCAGGGGTTGTCGTATGTCGAGTCGCCGGACCTCGACTCTCAGGTGCGCTGGAGGGTATTCGTCGGGGACCAGCTGCAGGTCAGCATCGGATGTCAGACGATCCCGCAGCGCTGGGCGGACCTCGAGGACCACTGTGACCAGGTGACGAGGTCGCTCGTCGTCGCTCGCCGATGACTGCCGAGGCGGGGCGAGCAAACTCGTCGGGATACGGCGGAACCGAAACGCCTCGAGCTCACGTCCAACTATCTGTAGGCGCGGTCCGACGACGTCCACCAGGGCGTGCACTCCCGGACCCGAACTGAGTAAGGAGTGGGTCATGGGGGATTTCAAGACAACCTCGGAAGAGATGGAGATCGCTTCTCGGCGGGTGAAGGACGCGAACGAGCAGATCCAGGGGCACATCGCCGCGATTCGAGCACAGGTCGACCAGCTGCAGGGACTGTGGCGCGGCACCGCCAAGGGTTCGTTCGACGCTCTGATGGCCCGGTGGGACGCCAGTGGCAAACGGCTCAACGACGCACTCATGGGGATCAGCGAGAACATCCAGACCAACGGCGTGAAGTTCTCGGAGGCGCAGGACGCGCACACAGCTGCGCTCAACAACGCCGGCGGCAGCCTCAACCTCTGACCGCGGCCCCGGCTCAGCTGTCGGGGGGCGTCGAACGTCAATTCACAGACCTAACAGGGGGACAACATGGGCGAGATTCTCTACAACTTCGGCGCCATCGAGGCCGCCGCGGCAGGCATCAAGTCCACGAGCGCGGTGCTCGACACGACGCTCGCGGATCTGAAGAAGTACGTCGCGAGCCTCGCCGTGGTGTGGGGCGGCAGCGGTGCCGAGTCGTACCAGCAGTACCAGGCGCAGTGGGACTCCGCTGCCGCGGAACTCCACCAGGTCCTCGAGGCCATCGGCCGCGCGGTCGGGACCGGCAACGACGACATGAACGCGACGGATCGAGCGGCGGCCAGCAGCTGGAGCTGAGATCGACCGCGTTCATGCACGAGGAAGTCCCCGGTGGAGGAGAGCCATCGGGGACTTTCTCTGTCCGCGGAAGCGCTCAGCCCCGATAGACGAGGAGCGGCACGTTCAACTCTGCCGAGGTGAGCGAACCGTGGTGGCCGACCATCATCGACTGGCGGGGTTCGGCGCCGCGCCTGACCAGGGCCCCCGTCCCGAGTGGTACGGCGATCACGTCGCCGATTCGCACCTCGGCGGCCGTCGTGACGATCGGACCGAACCAGCCCGCGTCGATCGCCTCGGCACGCGAGAGCACGGCATAGTCGGGTCCGAGCCGCTCCCGCCATCGGGCCTGCACCGCCGCGGCAGCACCCGGCTCGGTGTAGACGTGCCGTGCCCGCGGTTCGCCGCCGATCATCCGGACACCGAGGCTCAGCCCGGGTTCGGCGTCCAGGTCGACGGGGGAGTGCACGTCGACCATGCCGTGGTCGGCAGTCACGATCAGGGCACTGTCACGAGGCAGACGGTCGGCGAGTTGGCGGGCGAGCAGGTCGACCTGTGTGAGTTCGAGCGCCCAGGCGGTGGACTCCACCCCTCGGGCGTGGCCGGTGAGGTCGAGTTCGCCGTGGTAGGCGTAGACCAGCGAGCGGTCGCCCTCGGCGAGAGCGGACGTTGCCCCGTCGACCAGATCGCCCATCGAGAAGCTCGGTCGGAACGTCCCCCCGCGCAGCACAGCCCGGGTCAATCCGGATTCGTACTGGTAGGGCGGGCATACCCGGGTGACGGCGACGCCGTCGGCGACCGCACGCTCGAAAGCCGTCGGATTCGGCTGGAACTGCTCGGGGACCAGTTCCTGCAGCAGATCGACCCGGGGACCGGGACCATGCAGCCGCCACTTCAGCGGATTCATCGGACGGTCCTGGCCTGGCACCGCGATGAGGTAGCCGGTCAGTGCGTGCTCACCCGACGGGCGACCGGTGCCGAGGGAAGCGAGGCTGGTGGAGGTGGTGGTCGGGAACCCTGCGGTCAGGGTGCGGTGGCCCAGGCCCGACAGGAAGGGCGCGGACTCCGCCCTGGCGGCGAGCTGCTCGGCGCCGAGGCCGTCGACGAGCAGGACGCACACGCGGGTGATGCCGGCGAGGTCGAGCCCGATCGGATCGGATTCACCGGGCACGCCGAGATGAGCGAGTACCGAGGGAACGAGGTCCGACAGCGACGACTGGCCGTAGCGGGGCAGAAGGAGCATGAACCCAGGCTATCGGCGGCCCGAGCCGGGTCGATGGCTTTCTCGGCATGCCGGTTCAGTATCGGAAGGGCCTGTGACCAGGCGATTTGACGTGGTGTGGGTCGTCGCGTAACTTTTGTCGAGTCAGAGCGACACGGACACCGACTCCGCCCCCGGGCGAGAGACACGAGGTTGTACGAAGGCGCCTGGCCAATCCCGAAGTTTCGACAGTAATACTGTCGTGTGCTTCGAACTGCTTTTCCGGTTGCGAGTTACCCGGTTTTGACCGGGTGGATGTGATCGGATAGGCTGGAACAGTTGCCCCGGAGCGGCCGAGTTCATCTCGGTGGTGATGGTGTGTGCGTGTTCTTTGAGAACTCAACAGTGTGCCGATGAATGTCAGTGCCAAATGTTTTTGGTACTCCACTCCACTTTT
>NZ_JBHZAH010000108.1:0-16917 GCF_042754225.1 Rhodococcus sp. NPDC059234 | reverse complement strand
CGCTTCCGCTGAGCGGAAGCGGCGCCGAGATCTACTGCGGCTCTTAGTCAGTCGCGGGACATCGCCGCCGCAAGGTGGCTTTCGACGTCGACATACGCGTCGTCGGCGATGTCGAAGACGACCTTCGCGATCTCGCCGCCTCGGAACTCGAAGCGCGGCTCCGGGTACGCGCTCGACACCGGGTCCGCGCTGTCGTAGCCGATGCACAGGCCCTCGCCGCAGAGCGAGAAGTGGCCGAGGACCGTCCGGATCTTCTGCTCGCCGACCTGCTGGTCGTCGATGAACAGCTTCAGCGGGCCGACGCCCTCGCGGAACTGGCCCATGCCCTCCTTCGTGAACTCGACGCCGATGATGTGCCTGCCCGACGTCGGGACCGGAGCCGAGATGCGGTCCTCGGGCGGGATGCCGAGGAAGTTGTACGCATACGTGACGACGCCGTCCTTGATGAACAGCGAGTGCCCGCCGAAGCGCGAGCCGTGCGCGAAGATCACGCCCTGCGAGTCCGGCGTGAGGTCCACCTCGGCGAGGATCTTGTACGAGACGCCGTGCACGTTCGCCGCGGACCGTTCCGGCACCTCGGAGGTGCCGGGGTAGTACACGTACTGGCCGCTCGGCGGGACCGGCTGGTGGAACTCCATGCCCACGAAGGTCTCGAAGTCCTTCGGGTTGCCGATGATCTGGAGGTCGTTCAGCGGCAGGACCTTGTTCGCCTTCGCCTCCTCCATCCACAGCGCCTTGAGCTCCTCGAGCTTGTCCGGGTGCGCGGCCGCGAGGTCGTGCGCCTCGGCGCGGTCGACGTCGGCGTGGTACAGCTCCCACTCGTCCTTGTCGAAGTTGCTCATGCCCGAGACCGGACCGTGCACGGAGACGGCCTTCCAGCCCTGGTGCCACAGGCCGCGCTGGCCGAACATCTCGTAGTACTGGGTCTGCTTGGCCGTCGGGCCGTCCGCGGGCGCGTCGAAGGAGTACTTCATCGAGACGCCCGACAGCGGCGTCTGCTCCACGCCGTTGTAGGTGCCGGGGAACTCGACGCCGCACGCCTCGAGGATCGTGGGCACGATGTCGGTGGAGTGGTGGTACTGGTGGCGCACCTCGCCGCGCGCCTTCATGCCCGCCGGCCAGTGGATGACCAGCGGGTCGCAGACCCCGCCCTGGTAGGTGTAGCGCTTGAACATCTTGTACGGCGTGGAGAACGCCGCCGCCCAGCCGGTCGGGTAGTGGTTGTAGGTGTCCGGACTGCCGAGCTTGTCGACCATGCGGAGGTTCTCGGCCTCGTCGTCGGGGTAGCCGCCGAAGATCTTGCCCTCGTTCACCGAGCCGTTGGGGCTGCCCTCGCCGGAGGCGCCGTTGTCGGCGCAGTAGATGATGAGCGTGTTGTCGAGCTGGCCCGACTCCTCGAGATAGTCGACGATCCGGCCGACCTGGGCGTCGGTGTACTCGGAGAAGCCGGCGAACACCTCGGCCATGCGGCTGAACATGGCCTTCTCTTCGTCGTTCAGCTCGCCCCACGGCCGCACCTCGTCTGTGGGGGAGAACGTGCCCTCGGGCATCGGGTTCAAGGGTGTGAGGTCGGTGTCCTCGGGGACGATGCCCTTCTCGACCATCCGGGCGAGCACCCATTCGCGGTAGGCCTCGTAGCCGTCGTCGAACATGCCCTTGTACTTGTCGATGTACTCCTGCGGCGCGTGGTGCGGGGCGTGGTTCGCGCCGGGGCAGAACCACAGGTACCAGGGCTTCTCGGGCTCGGTCTGCTTGACGTCGCGGATCATCCGCAGCGCCTGGTCCGCGAGATCCTTCGAGAGGTGGTAGCCCTCCTCGGGCGAGTAGGGCTGGTCGATGTAGCGGTTGTCCTCGGCGAGCGAGGGATACCAGTTGTTGGTCTCGCCGCCGATGAATCCGTAGAAGCGGTCGTAACCCTGCGCGAGCGGCCAGTTCTTCTTCGAGGCCCCCGCCGTCCACTCGTCGATCGGCACGTTGTGGTTCTTGCCGACCCAGAACGTCGACCACCCCGCGTCGCGCAGGACGTTTGCCATCGTGGCGTTCGACGGCGGGATGTGGGAGTTGTAACCGGGAAATCCCGTGGAGGACTCGGAGATCGACGCGAAGCCGTTGAGGTGGTGGTTGCGCCCGGTGAGGAACGTGGAGCGGGTAGGCGAGCACAGGGCCGTCGTGTGCCACTGGCTGTACGTCAGACCGTCGTTCGCAAGCCGGTCCATGGTCGGCATGTTGATCCGGCCGCCGTAGGGCGACCAGGCGGCCATGCCGGTGTCGTCGTAGAGCACGACCAGCACGTTCGGTGCGTCCTTCGGTGCCTTCTCCGGCAGGAAGGCGTCCCAGTCCGACACCGAGTCACGGACGTCGAGTTCGATGCTGCCCTTGAATTCCTTGGTCACGATCGCTCCTCGCTCGGTTCGGAAGTCATCCCGCTCGATCGTCGCGGTATCCGAGTGACACTGCTTCACCCGTGCAAGGTGAAGCGGGTACGGGCCGAACCGTCGAACAATGGACCGACCGTGGACGAAGGGGGCCTACGCACCGTGACCACTCCGCAGAAGGTGGGGAAACCCTGGTTCCTGTTCGGATCGCTCCAGGACTATCAGGTGAAATGGATCCGGCCCGATGTCATTGCGGGCCTGACGGTCTGGGCTGTGCTGGTACCGGAGGCGCTGGCCTACGCGACCATCGCGGGCGTCCCGCCCGTCGTCGGTCTGTACGCGGCCGTCCCGTCGCTGATCCTGTACGCCGCAGCGGGCAGCTCGCGGCACCTGGTGGTCGGGCCGATGTCGGCGACGGCGGCGCTGTCGGCGGCCATCATCGCCCCGCTCGCAGGTGCGGACGGTGGCAAGTACATCGCGCTCTCGGCGGTGCTCGCCGTCGCCACCGGGATCGTCGGGTTGCTCGCCGGCCTGATCCGGCTCGGTTTCATCGCGTCCTTCATCTCCGAGCCGGTGCTCAAGGGATTCATCGTCGGTCTCGCGCTGACGATCATCATCGGCCAGGTACCCAAGCTGTTCGGCGTGAAGAAGTCCGAGGGCAACTTCTTCGAGCAGGCATGGGGGGTCGTTCGGCACCTAGGTGACACCGATTGGCGGACCCTGGCGGTCGGACTGTCGAGCCTTGCCGTGGTGCTCGGATTCAAGCGCTGGCTGCCGCTGATCCCGGGATCGCTGCTCGCCGTGCTGCTCGGCATCGTGGCGGTCGCGGTGTTCGGACTGGAGGACAAGGGCGTCGAGATCGTCGGCCACATCCAGTCCGGCCTGCCCTCGGTCGGCCTGCCCGGCGGCGTCGGGTTCGACGACTACGTGGACCTGCTCGGCCCGGCCGTCGGCGTGCTGCTCATCGGTTTCGCCGAGGGGCTCGGCGCGGCCAAGACCTACGCCGCCAAGTCCGGCTACGAGATCGATGCCAACCGGGAACTGCTCGGGCTCGGCGCCGCCAACCTGGGCGCCGGGCTCGGCTCCGGCATGGTCGTCAACGGCAGCCTCTCCAAGACCGCGGTGAACGGCGGCGCCGGCGCCAAATCACAGGTGAGCGGCCTGGTTGTCGCGGCACTGACGGTGCTCACGCTGCTGTTCCTGACCGGGCTGTTCGAGAAGCTGCCCGAGGCCACCCTCGCAGCGGTCGTGATCGCCGCGGTCGTCGAGCTGGTGGACATCCCCGCGCTGAGGCGGCTCTACGGGGTGTGGACCGAGCGGCTCGGCAGCATCTACGGGCCCGCCGCGCGAGCCGACTTCGCCGCCGCAATCGCCGCCATGACGGGTGTGCTGTTGTTCGACACCCTGCCCGGTTTGGTGATCGGGATCGGGGTGTCAATGCTGCTGCTGCTCTACCGCGCGTCGCGACCGCATGTGGCCGCGCTGGCCAAGCAGGGCTCGCTCTGGGTCGACGCCGAGCGGCAACCTGAGCTGACCACGTTGCCCGACGTCGTCGTTGTCCGCGTCGAGGCAGGTCTGTTCTTCGCAAATGCAGACCACGTCAAGGACGGCATCGAGGCCTTGTGCACCGAGACGACCCGACTGGTGGTCCTCGATGCCGAGACCTCACCCTTCGTCGACGTCAGTGCGGCGGAAATGCTGCTCCAGCTTCGAGACACACTCGGACGCAAAGGTATCGACCTGCGGGTTGCCCGCGACATCGGCCAGTTCCGCGACACCCTCCGGCAGTCGTCGGGCGCCGGCGGGGTGGTCGGAATCTACCCGACGGTGAGTGAGGCGCTGGCGGACACGGAGGAATCGCGATGACTGATCCGAACCCCTCCGGACTCGAGGGAGATGGCTTCGAGTGACGCTGGTTGCCCCCACCCTCGCCGGTTACCAGAAGGATTGGCTCCGTGCGGATGTCGTGGCCGGCCTCAGCGCGGGCGCGGTGGTGATCCCGCAGGCGATGGCCTACGCGACGATCGCCGACATGCCCGTGCAGATCGGTCTGTACACCTGCATGGTCCCGATGGTGGTGTACGCGATGCTCGGCGGGTCGCGGGCGATCAGCGTCAGCACCACCTCGACGATCGCCATCCTCACCGCGTCGACGATGATCGGCGCCGGGATCGCTGCCGGCAGCGACGACGCGCAGTCGTCCCTGATGACACTGACCCTGCTGGTCGGGGTGATCCTGCTGCTGGCCCGCGTGCTGAGGCTCGGCGCGATCATCGAGAACATCAGCGAGGCAACGCTGTCCGGGATCAAGGCCGGTGTGGGGCTGACCGTGGCGGTCGGCCAGCTACCCAAGCTGCTCGGGGTTCCGTCCGACCCGGAGGCGACCGGGTTCTTCCGGGTTCTGTGGTCGGCGGTCCGGCAGATCGGGGACGCGAATCTTGCGACGGTGCTGCTGGCGGCCGGGTCGATCGCCGCGCTCTACGCGATGGCGAAGTTCGTTCCCCGGGTACCCGGGCCGCTGGTCGTCGTGGCGGCCGGAATCGCATTGATCGCGTTCACCGGGCTGCGGGACCGCGGTGTGGAGCTGATAGCCGAGGTGCCACAAGGGATCCCGCTGCCTGGGATCCCTTCGATGCACGATGTGGGTGCGCTGATTCCGGGTGCGCTCGCCATCGCGGCGATGGCCTTCCTGGAGACCGTGTCGGTCGCCCGCGGGGTGCGCCGGCAGGGCGAACCGCAGATCGACAGCAACCAGGAGATGTTGGCGAACGGCGTGGCATCGGTGGCGGGTGCGTTCTTCCACACGCTGCCGCCGGCGGGCGGTTTCTCGCAGACCGCGGTGGCGCTGCGTGCGGGCGCCCGCACGCAGCTGACCGGCCTGGTCACCGCCGTGCTGGCCGTGTTGGTGGCGCTGTTCCTGGCTCCGGTCCTCAGCGATCTGCCGGAGGCCACCCTCGGGGCGATGGTGGTCGTCGCGACACTGGGCCTGGTGGACCTGAAGGTGTTCGCCCGTTTCTGGCGGCTCAATCGCGACGAGTTCTGGGTGGCGCTGGCGACCGCGCTGATCGGGCTCACGGCGGGGCTGCTGCCGGCGGTGGCGGTGGGCGTCCTGTTCACGCTGTACCTGGTGTTGCGGGAACTGAACAGGCCACACGTGGTCCAGCTGAGCCGGGATGTGGACGGCCGGTGGATCGGCGGCGAGGAGGACGCGCCGTCGACGCCGGCCGACCCCCTGGTGCTGCGGATCAACTCGGCGCTGTACACGGCGAACGTGCTCGCGAATGTCACCGCGATCCGGGAACGGGCCGAGGCCGCGGGCGCGAAGGCCGTGGTGGTGGACTGCTCACGGGCCTGGAAGATCACCACGACCGTCATGCACCACGTCCGCGATCTCGACCAGGAGCTGTCCGCTCGTGGCGTGACGGTCTACTTCGCGGATCTGCCGCCGAACGAACTCGAGACGGCACTCGGGACCACGGTCGGGCGCCAGTTCCAGAAGTCGGGGCGGATTTTCGACACCGTGGAAGATGCGCTTCGCGCACTGGTGCGGTGACGGAGTCCGGAGACTCCGTAACCGCACCACTGCGGCGGAGCCGCTATTACGTGCGAAACAGCCCGTCGGGGTTCACACTCGATGGGGAGCAGTCGCCAGCACACGGTGTCGCCGCGCGGACCGTGTCGAACGGGAGGCCGTCATGAGTACCGATCTGAAGGATCTTGCCGCGAAGGCGTACGTGTACGGATTCCCCTTGGTGTTCAACCTAAACCAGGTGCAGCGCTACGTCACCACCGGCGTCGGGTCCAACCCGGCCGCGCCCTTCAATCACTTCAGTCACGCCGGCTCGCTGGCCGGCCCGGAGGACACCTTCGTCTCCATCAACAACGACACTGTGTACTCGATGGCGCAAATCGACCTGACGAACGGTCCGATGCTGTTGGAGGTTCCGGACACCGACGGTGCCTACTACGTGCTGCAGTTCGTCGATGCGTGGACCGACAACTTCGCTTACGTCGGTAAGCGGGCCACCGGGACCGGCCACGGCCGCTACCTTCTCACCCCACCCGCGTGGACCGGCGAGGTGCCCGACGGCGTCACCAGGATCGCCAGTCCCACCACGATCGCCTCGATCGTCGGGCGGTGGGCCTGCGACGGCGAGGCGGACCTGCCGCGGGTGCGGGTGTTGCAGGAGCAGTTGACGATCACGCCGGTCGGAGCGGCCGAACCCGCGCCGGGCCCGCCGGCACCGGATCCGAATGTTCCGGCGGGGCTGGCATTCTGGGAGATGCTGCGCGTGTACCTGCAGGCCTACCCGCCCGCGGCACAGGACCTGCCGCTGTTGCAGTCGTTCGAGCCGCTCGGTCTGCTCGACTGGTTCGTCTCGCCCTACCTGGCGGCCGACCCGGAACTGACCGCCGCGCTCACCGCAGGGGAGCAGGCCGGCCATGCGGGACTGGTTGCGGCCCTGAAGTCGGGTGCGGGCGACACCGTCGTGAACGGGTGGCACCTGGCGTACCACGCGTTCGACTACAACGACGACTACTTCGAGATCGGCACGATCAACTCGCCGGAGTGGCGAATCGCAGACCGCACCAAGGCGATCGGGTTGCGAGCGGCAGCCGCGATGGGAGGTCTCTGGGGCAACCACGGGTACGAGGCCGCCTACGCGCCGGTGTATCTCGACGCCGACGGCGACGAACTCAGCGGGGATCACACCTACACACTGACCTTCGCGCAGACGCCGCCGGTCGACGCGTTCTGGTCCATCACGATGTACGACCTGCCGGAGTTCTACCTCGTGGACAACGAGATCGACCGCTACTCGATCGGTGACCGTACCCCGGGTCTGGTCTACGCGGACGACGGCTCGTTGACCGTAACCCTCAGCTCTGATGCGCCCGAAGATGCTGAGGCTCGGGCGAACTGGTTGCCAACGCCGCCGGACGGGTTCCGTCCACTGCTGCGCATGTACAGCCCCCGTCCGGAGGTACTGGACGGCACCTACGAGATCCCGCCGATCGTCAAGGTTCGCTGAGCCGTACCCCCCCGGATCCACGACGGGCGAGAGCTCCCGACGTGTTCATTCGTTGTGGGTGAGTCGCGCCACCCGTCGTGCACCTAGCGTCGGATGCAGGCCATCGGCCCGTGTTCGGTGGGCGTGAGAGAGGGTGCGCGATGGGAGATCTCGTCCTGCTTCTGATTCCGGAGATGATCGGACTGATCATCACTCCGGCGGCTGTCGCGGGCTGCGTCCTGCTGCTGCAGTCGAACAATCCCATGCGCAACGCGTTGAGCTTCGCCGGTGCGTTCCTGTTCGTGTACTCGATGATCGGCCTCGCGGCGCTGATCGGCGGCGCGGGCGATCCGTCGACCACCTCGCGGACGTTCTCGCACTGGATCGGTCTTGTGGTCGGTCTGCTGTTTCTCGCTGTCGGCCTTGCGCAACTGCTTCAGCGCAAGAAGCTGCTGGCGGAGAAGCCGAACTGGATGA
Source organism: Rhodococcus sp. NPDC059234 (assembly GCF_042754225.1). Taxonomy (NCBI): domain Bacteria; kingdom Bacillati; phylum Actinomycetota; class Actinomycetes; order Mycobacteriales; family Nocardiaceae; genus Rhodococcus; species Rhodococcus sp. NPDC059234. The sequence goes on along the minus strand of NZ_JBHZAH010000108.1, from coordinate 9,053 downwards.
TCGAACTCGAGAAGGCCACTCCGCGCCGCGCCTTCCTGATCGGGCTGCTGCTCGCGAACCTCAACCCGAATCTGTTCATCATGATGTCCGGGTTGAGCATCATCGCGAGTTCCGGCCCGACATGGGCTCAGGCTCTGGTCGGCACCGCGCTGCTGCTGCTCGCGGCCATGGTCGACTTCCTGGTCCCGATCGGGGCGTACGTGGCGCTCGGCGCCCGGGCGCGCCGCGGACTCGACGCCGTCAAGTCCTGGATGGTCCGTCGCAACAAGGAACTCGGGGTGGCCGTCTTCCTCGGATTCGGCGCGCTCTTCACGATTCGCGGCGCGCTGGCCCTGGTGTCGTGAGCGACGGATGAGCGGACTACACAATTTGCGCACGGGGATGCGACGAAATGCGTTCGCACGAAGGGGTGGCTCGCACCCGACACTCGGCGTTTACCTGCGTGTTAGGTTGGCCGAGTCGGCTATCTCGATGGCATCGCTTTGTGCCGCAGTGCAAATCGGCGCAAACCTAGAGGTTGCGCCGTGAGAAACCTGTGTGAGGATGCTCACATGCCATGGGTGCACACAGCCTCGCGCGGCCGGACGTCGGTGCATGCGCGCTGACACCGAACGGCTGCCTCCCGTGGCGGCGTCCTCGCCCGGACTCGTGCGGCTTCCAGCGGGCCTCTCGCCCGCGGGACACGTCCCGGGCAGCACGTTCGCCTCCCAGCGCTATCGGTTGCTCGCCTGCTGCGGGACCGCACCGTCCGTCGAGTTCTGGCACGCTGTCGACCTGGTGTCGGGACGTGAGGTGGGGTTGACCCTCGTCGGTGCGGATTCCGGTGCAGCGCTCGATCGGGTGGACACGGACGAGGTGTTCGCCTGCACCGTGTGGATGTGCGGAGTCAGGTCTCCGGCGATGACCCGCATCCTGGACATGGTCGACACGGACGCGGGCGGGGCGGTGGTCTCGGAGTGGCTGCCCAGTCGCTCGCTCGGCGAGGTCGCCGCCACCCGGCCCTCGCGTGCCGCGGCTTCCCAGGCGATCCGGCCCCTCGTGAACACGATGCGCCGAGCGCACGAGATGGACTCGATCCTCGACCTCGAGAACCCCGGTCGACTGCGGGTCGGTGAACGCGGCGAGGTGTACCTGGCCTTCCCCGGCACCCTGCCGGGCGCGGATCGGGCGGCGGACCTCCGCGGCCTCAGTGCCGCGCTCCGCGGCCTCGTGACCGGCGGAGCGGGGCTTGCTCGCCTGCCGGCGGCCGTGCCCGCCTGGTGAGCGAGGCGCAGACCCGCCCGCGAGGCGCGTCGCGACGGTAGTCTTCCCCGGGTTGGGGATTCCTGGGTCGGGTGACTGGGGTGGACATGACGGGGAGGTCCTTGCCGCAGGCGTCGTCGCTCACGCAACGGTTCCACGGTGGGGTGCGGGTGAGCGGTCCGGCGGGACTGGACATGCTCTCCGTCGCCGCCGAGATGGTCGCCGGGCACCCGGAACGCTTTCGGGCGGAGATGAGTTCGGCCGACTTCGGCTCCATTCGGGTCAATCGCCTGCGCTCGACCGCGGTGACGGTGATCAGGCCGCCGACCATGCTGAGCGACGAGCACAGCGCCTACCTGTCCATGGTCTGCGTGCGCTCCGGCGAGGTGCGGGTCGAACAGAACCGCGTCGGTGCCAGGGCCGTCGCGGGCGAGGTGACATTCGCCGACTTCGCCGCGCCGTTCGAGGTGGGGCTGTCTCGTCGCGGTGACTACGTGTTCATCTACCTGCCGCACGCCCTGCTGGCGTCGCGGTCCGTGGACAGTCGCGCCCTCGTCGGCGCCACGGTCCCGGCCTCCCCGCTGTCCGAGGCGCTCGCCGCGGTACTCGCACAGTTCGCCGCGTCGGACCTGTGCCGGCCCGGCGCGGTGGAAACGACGCTGATCGAACACGCCATCGTCGACCTGTGCCTCGCGGTGATCCGGCAGGCGACCGATCGGTCGCCTGCACACGACGAGAGCGGCGCCCAGAACCGAGCGCGGGCGCGAGAATTCGTCGACAGCCACTTCACCGACCCCGCCCTCACCGTGGCCGACGTCGCGGCGAGCATCAACGTCAGTCCCCGGTACCTGCAGAAGCTGTTCGAGTCGGAGGAGCACTCGGTCTACGACCTCATTCGCCGCCGTCGGGTCCGGTGGGGCATCGAGCTGCTCACCGATCCGACGCATGCCGACCTGACCATCAGTCAGGTCGCGATCCGCAGCGGGTTCGTGGGACTCAGTCAGTTCAGTCGAGCGGTCCGGGACCTGACCGGATCGTCGCCGCGGTCGATCCGCCGGGAGCCGGTGGGCCGGGGTCAGGGCTCGGGGTCGGCGTAGCAGTCCCGGACCGCGACATCCATCGGGAACCGAACCTCTGTGTCGCCGAACAGCAGTCGTGTCGCCGCCGCGGTGGCCTCCAGCACGTGCCGCGTGGCCGCGTCGGCATCCCGGCAGTGCACGACGACCTCGTCGTGCTGGAAGAACACCAGTTCCGCCCCGTCCTCGTCGGCGAGTCGGCGCCGCAGTTCCGCCAGCAGGCACAGTGCCCACTCGGCCGCCGTCGCCTGCACGACGAAGTTGCGGGTGAATCGGCCGCGGGCGTGCGCGTCGCCCGTCGACCACCACCGCTCGTCCGGCGGTGGGCAGGTCCGGCCGAGCCACGAGCTGACCACCTCGCCGCGTTCCCCCGCCCGGGCAGCGTCCTCCACGAACTGCACGGCGGTGGGAAACCGCCTGCGCAGCAACGTGAGCAGCGCGCGGGACTCGCCCGCGGTGGCGCCGTAGAGCACCCCGAGGATCGCCACCTTCGCCTTGGCGCGGTCGCCGTCGAAGACCTCCGCCGCCACCGGTGCGTAGAGGTCGTCGGCGCCCGCCGCCGCCACCATCAGCCGGTCGCCGGACATGGCCGCGAGGATGCGTGGCTCGAGCTGACCGGCGTCGGCGATCACCAGGGTGTGGCCGGGATCGGCGATCACGCTGGTACGCAAGGGCTTCGGAATCTGCAATGCCCCACCGCCGCGACTGGCCCAGCGGCCGGACACCACGCCGCCCGGGACGTAGACGGGCCGGAACCGGTCGTCGCGCACCCACGTGTCGAGCCAGCTCCAGCCGTTCGCGGCGTGCAGCTTGGCCAGATCCCGGTAGCGCAGCAACGGCTCGACCGCCGGATGGTCGACGTCGCGGATCAGGTAGGCGCGGGTCGAGCTCAGCTCGACGCCGTCGCGGGCAAAGGCCTCCACCAGCTCCACGTGCGAGGCCGGGTTGACCCGCCGCCCGAAGGCCGCGGCGACCTCGTCGGCGACCTCCCGAAGGCGTTGCGGCAGGACGTCCCCGCTCACGCGGGGCCCGAGGCTTGCCTCGAGCAGTCGGTGGTGGGCGGCCGCGGAGAGCGGCATCCCGACGTGCCCCATCTCGGCGGCCGCCAGGGCGCCCGCGGACTCCGCCGCCACCAGCAGCCTGAGGCGGCCGTCGGATCCGATCCGGTCGACCTGGTCGGCGTGCTGTGCGAGGACGGTCGACGGATCGCTGGCGGGGGTGCTGTCGAACAGTCCCGGGCGATCGTCGACGGGCGCCGGTGCCTCGACCGGAGGTTCGCCGTCGCGTGCGCGCAGCAGGGCCGAGGTCAGTGCCAGGTCGTGGCAGCGCTGCACCCGCAGTCCGGCGCGGAGCACCGCAGGGTAGGCGCCTGCCGTGTCCGGCCACACCCATCGCGGGTGCCCGGACTCGAGCTCCCGGACCGCGGCGGCGACGTCCGGGAACACCAGGGCATCACCCGAGGGGACCCCCGCCTCGTCGGTGGGGATCACGACTGCCCGCTCCGGCCCCGGCGCCACCACGATCCTCACGGTGCCAGTGTGCCCCGCGGGTCCGACAGTCCTACGGCGCCTGCTCGCGTTCGCCGTGCCGGATCTGCTCACGCGGATCGGCGAACCGCCACAGCTCGTAGCCGACCATCGCGACCAGCACCGCGGCGAGCGTGCCGAGCGTCGCGAGGGCCGGGACGTGCCACAGGACGGGGACGAGTGCGACGAGGACGGCCGCGGTGACGATGCGGGACATCGTCAGCGAACCGGTCGGGTACGCCTTGAAGTACACGAGCGCGAGCAGGTACAGGGCGGCTCCGCCGAGCAGCGCGACCAGCGGCCAGCCGTACAGCGGATCGGTGAGCCGGTGGTGGTTTCCGTCCGCCGCGTAGGAGATCACCTTCTTCAGGCCGAGGGACATCATCACGATGCCGAACACCATCGGCAGGTGGGCGTAGGTGTAGCAGTGCTGGGCGATCTTGATGAGCCGCGCGCCCGTCGCGGACTCGAAGGCGTGCTCGACGGCCGTCGAGGTGACGTCGAAGTACGACCACCACAGGAGGCCGGACACGGCGAGCCCGAGCAGGGACGAGACGATGATCGCCCACGAGATCGGCAGCGCGGCCACGCCGATGCCGATGGACACGACGGACTCGCCTAGCGCGACGATGATGATCAGCCCGTGCCGCTCGGCGAAGTGGCTGACCGAGTTCAGCCGCCACTCCGCGCCGCCGACGAGGGTGCCGAGGTAGTCGCCCACCAGCGCCGCCGCCCAGAGCGCGATCTGCGCGGCGCCCGTCAGCTGCGACGCGATCAGCAGGCAGACGGTCCCGGCCACCATGCTCGGCGCGAATCGGATCACCTGCCGACGCAGTTGCGGGTCCTCGGTGCTGATGATCCAGAACATCACCAGGTGCAGCAGTCGCACGACGAAGTAGCCGAGCGCGAAGACGACCGGGCCGGGGAGCCCGCCGGGCAGGTCGTCGAAGGCCTCGGGGATGGTGAGCGCGGTGACGAACACCGCGCCCATCGCACAGAACAACACGACGCTCGCGATGCCCTCGTCGGCCTTGACCAGGTTCCACAGCCAGGAGTAGCCGACCCACGACCACCAGAGCACGGCCATCACCAGGGCGGCGCGCAGGACGTTCGCCGCGGTCGTCTCGACCGCCATCAGGTCGGTGACCCGGGTCAGTGCGAACACGAACACCAGATCGAAGAAGAGCTCGAGCGGCGATACCGATGCCCGCTCCTGAACCTCCTGCATACGCAGGCGTTTGGGGGTGATCACCCGCTCATGTTGCCATCGGTCACGCGCACTCGCCGGGCATCGGCGCGCCCCGGCGGGGAGGGGCGGATGCGGGTGGTACCGGCTGGCTGCGAGCGCGGCCGATGGCGTCGGTAAGCTGGTCAACCGGACTACTCACTTGTTTCCCGATCCGGAGGTTATGGCGTGGCGCTCGTCGTGCAGAAGTACGGCGGATCCTCGGTGGCATCCGCCGAGCGCATCCGACGCGTCGCTGAACGGATCGTGGAGACCAAACGCGCCGGCAACGACGTGGTCGTCGTGGTCTCGGCGATGGGCGACACCACCGACGAGCTGCTCGACCTGGCGCAGCAGGTCTGCCCGTCGGGTCCGCCGGCGCGGGAGATGGACATGCTGCTCACCTCGGGTGAGCGCATCTCGAACTCCCTGGTCGCGATGGCCATTCACAGCCTCGGCGAGGAGGCCCGTTCCTTCACCGGGTCGCAGGCCGGCGTGATCACCACCGGCGCGCACGGCAACGCCAAGATCATCGACGTCACCCCGGGCCGGGTGCGCGACGCCCTCGACCGCGGGTCGATCGTGCTGGTCGCCGGCTTCCAGGGCGTCAGCCAGGACAGCAAGGACGTCACCACCCTCGGCCGCGGCGGCTCCGACACCACCGCCGTCGCGCTCGCGGCCGCGCTGAAGGCCGACGTCTGCGAGATCTACACCGACGTCGACGGCATCTTCAGCGCCGACCCGCGGATCGTCTCCGACGCCCAGAAGCTGGACACCGTCTCCTTCGAGGAGATGCTGGAGATGGCGGCCTGCGGGGCGAAGGTGCTCATGCTCCGTTGCGTCGAGTACGCCCGCCGATACAACGTGCCCGTGCACGTTCGTTCCTCGTACACCACCAAGCCCGGCACCATGGTGTCCGGATCGATGGAGGACATTCCCGTGGAAGAAGCCATCCTCACCGGCGTCGCGCACGACCGCAGCGAGGCCAAGGTCACCGTCGTCGGCCTGCCCGACACCCCGGGCTACGCGGCCCAGGTCTTCCGCGCGGTCGCCGAGGCCGAGATCAACATCGACATGGTGTTGCAGAACATCTCGAAGGTGGAGACGGGCAAGACCGACATCACCTTCACGCTGCCGAAGACGGACCTCACCGCCGCGGTCGAGAAGCTGACCGCGCTGCAGGCCGAGATCGGTTTCTCGGAGGTGCTCTTCGACGACAGCATCGGCAAGGTCTCTCTGGTCGGCGCCGGCATGAAGAGCCACCCCGGCGTCACCGCCACCTTCTGCGAGGCGCTCGCCGAGGCGGGCGTGAACATCGACCTGATCTCCACCTCGGAGATCCGCATCTCGGTGCTCGTCGCGGACGCGGACCTCGACGACGCGGTGCGCGCGATCCACAAGGCATTCGATCTGGGCGGCGACGAAGAGGCCGTCGTCCACGCAGGAACGGGACGCTAGTCATGGCTTTGACACTTGCAGTGGTCGGTGCGACCGGACAGGTCGGCGCCGTCATGCGCGCCCTGCTCGAGGAGCGCAAGTTCCCGGCCGACAAGGTGCGGTTCTTCGCGTCGGCCCGCTCGGCCGGGACCACGTTGCCGTTCCGTGGCGAGCAGATCGTCGTCGAGGACGCCGCCGCGGTCTCGGACGAGGACCTGAAGGGCATCGACATCGCGCTGTTCTCGGCCGGTGCCACCCTGTCGCGTGCGCAGGCGCCGCGGTTCGCCGCTGCGGGCGCCACCGTGATCGACAACTCGTCCGCGTGGCGCAAGGACCCCGAGGTCCCGCTCGTGGTCAGCGAGGTCAACCCGGAGGAGGCGAAGAACCCGCCGAAGGGCATCATCGCCAACCCGAACTGCACCACGATGGCAGCGATGCCGGTGCTCAAGGTGCTGCACGACGAGGCCGGTCTGCAGCGACTGATCGTCAGCAGCTACCAGGCCGTGTCCGGCAGCGGGCTGGCCGGCGTCGAGGAGCTCGCGACGCAGGCCCGCGCCGTCATCGACGACGCCGAGAAGCTCGTCCACAACGGCAGCGCCGTGTCGTTCCCCGCGCCGAACAAGTACGTCGCGCCGATCGCGTTCGACGTCATCCCGCTGGCCGGTGCGCTGGTCGAGGACGGCAGCGGCGAGACCGACGAGGACCAGAAGCTGCGCAACGAGTCCCGCAAGATCCTCGGGATCCCGGACCTGCTGGTCAGCGGGACCTGCGTGCGCGTGCCGGTGTTCACCGGGCACTCGCTGTCGATCAACGCCGAGTTCGGCAACCCGCTGTCCGTCGAGCGGGCGAAGGAACTTCTCGCCGACGCCCCGGGCGTCGAGCTGGTGGACGTGCCGACCCCGCTCGCCGCGGCCGGCTCGGACCCGTCGCTGGTCGGCCGGATCCGTCAGGATCCGGGCGTGCCCGGCGGTCGTGGCCTGGCGCTGTTCGTCTGCGGCGACAACCTGCGTAAGGGTGCCGCGCTCAACACCATTCAGATCGCGGAGCTGCTCGTCGGCTGACCCGCCACCCGCACTTCCCCAATGTCACATTGGTTCGCTTCAGCTGAACCGATGTGACATTGGGGAAGTCGTGTTTTGGGGGTCACGGCAGGCGGAGTCGGGGGACCGGCGGGGCCGGTGACTTCTCGACGGCGAAATCGTCGATCAGATGTGTGGCCCAGCCGACCAGCCCGTCGACGTCCAGCGCGTGCGGGGGCGTCGCCCGATACGGCCCGACGAGGTCGCGTCCGCGTCGGAGGGCGAACCCGGCGGCCTCCGATTCGCCCCGGTTGACCAGGGCGAGGCCCTCGATCAGCAGCGCCAGCCCCTGCCACAGTTCGAGTTCCTCGTCGGGCGCCTCGCGGGCCGTGCCGGCGAGCAGGACGCCCGCTTCCTCCGTCGCGCCGCGGTCGAGCAGGCGCTGCGATTCGGTGACGGTGGCGCCGAGATCGAGCTGCGGCCCTCCGGATGCGTCGGCCATGACTCGAATCTTACGGATCGCGGGACGACTCACGTCGCGCTCTCACGCACCGGATCCGGTTCGGGCTCGATCACCGGACCGCGCAGCAGCCGCCCGAGCACACCCTCGTCCAGCGCGAGTGCCTTGACGATCGCCGCCGATCCGACGACCACGCCGGACATGAAGAACATCCAAGTGATCGTGGTGAACACCAGACCGAGGGCGCCGAATTTCTGCTGGGCCGACGCGGTCGCGAGGGGCAGGTAGATCTGGCCGGCGATGCGCAGCAGCGCCAACCCGATGGCGGTGAGCCCGGCCGTGGCCCACAGCACGCGGCCGCGGAGGCGTCCCTCGGTGAGCAGGTAGGGCACCAGGGCCCACAGTCCGAACCAGATGGCGGTCTCGGTGCCGAATGCCAGCGGCCGGCCCAGCCAGTCCATCTGAGTCAGTTTGTGCGCCTGTTCGATCAGCCGGAACGAACTCGCGACCGCGACCAGGACGGCGATCCAGCGCCAGCCGCCGCGGATGGACAGGGTGGGAATGTTCCACACCTTGCCGTAGACGCGGCCCAGCGCGCGGGCGAAGGACGTGCCGCTCAGGATGATCATGAGCAGGCCGATGATCCCGAACGTGGCGAAGGTCGGCCTGTCGGCCTGGACGGATCCGAGGGTCGCGGTGAGGTCGAAGGACGCCGGATCGATGCCGAACTGGTCGACGAGGGTGTCGGTGGCCGGTCGAACGTTCCCGATCGTGCCTACCGCGATGATCACGGGCAGCACGGAGGTGAACTCCTGTGCCGCGAGGGTCATGGAGCGGTCGGCCAGCTCGATGTCGATGATCGACTTGATAACCCGTGCCACCGTTCGTCCCGGGGCCGTCCGCTTCAGCCAGCCCCGGGCGGTCTGCTTCTGGACCTCGAGAGCCTCCTTGGCCAAGGCCACCGAGAGCTTCGACTGCTTCATCACAGGGACAGTCAACTCGACTTGCCGTCCCGAATCATCATCCGGCCCAGGTGAAATACGAGCGCCCGCCGTCCGGCCCCTCGGG
>NZ_JBHZAH010000107.1:0-17108 GCF_042754225.1 Rhodococcus sp. NPDC059234 | reverse complement strand
GTGGTCGCCGCGGTGCTCGTCAGCAGGCTCCTCTCGGCGGCAGGCCCGCGCGGGGCCTACCTGGTGGCGATCGCGGTGTTCGCGGTCGGCACCGTCGTGTGCGCGGTCGCGCCCGACATGGCGGTCCTGCTGCTCGGACGCGCGCTGCAGGGGTTCGGCGGCGGCCTGCTCAGCGGACTCGGCTATGCCCTCATCCGCTCCGTGCTGCCCGCGCACCTGTGGGCGCGGGCGTCTGCGCTCGTGTCGGGGATGTGGGGGCTCGGGACGTTCGTCGGCCCGTCCCTCGGCGGCGTGTTCGCCCAGTTCGGTGCGTGGCGGCTGGCGTTCGTGGTGCTCGCGGTTCTCGCGGCGGGCATCGCGGCCATGGTGCCGCGGTACATCTCGGGTAGCCGGGCCGACGAGTCCGCGGTGGACGCAGTGCCGGTCCGGTCGATGCTGTTGCTCTCGTCCGCGGCGCTGGTCGTGAGCGTGGCGAGTCTGGCGACGCGCGCCGGTGTCGCCGCTGCCGGGGTGGTGGCGGGGCTGGCGCTGCTGGCCGTCTTCGTGATCTGCGAGCGGACGTCGACCATCCGGGTGCTGCCCGCGATCACGTTCGCCGCGGGCAACCGGCTGCGGTGGGCCTACCTGACCATCGCACTGCTCGCGATCGCGTCCACGGCGGAGACGTTCGTCCCGCTGTTCGGCCAGCGGCTCGGCGGGCTCGCGCCGGTCGCCGCGGGGTTCCTCGGTGCGGCGCTGGCAGTGGGCTGGACGATCGGCGAACTCTCCAGCGCCGGTGCGGCACGGCCCCGCACGGTCCGGGCGGTGGTCGTCGTGGGACCGGCCCTGGTCGCGCTCGGCTTCTTCGCTGCGGCCCTGTCCCAGCGCGAGACGTCGTCCGGGTGGGTCATCGCGACCTGGGCCCTGGCCCTCGTCGTCGCGGGCGCGGGCATCGGCGTCGCCTGGCCGCACCTGGCGACCTTGGTGATGGGCAGCGTCGACGACCCCGGCGAGGGCGGTCGAGCCGCCGCGGCGATCAACACGGTCCAGTTGGTGGCCAACGCGTTCGGGTCCGCGCTGGCCGGGGTGCTGGTCAATCTGGGCGGCTCCGTGTCGGGGTCGGCGCGGCTGCTGTTCGGGGTGTTCGCGGTGATCGCCGTCGCCGCGGTGCCGACGGCGTGGCGGGCGCAGCCGGCCCGATAGAGCTGCCGAGCGTGCCGACGGTCAGAGCGCGTGGAAGCGCACGGTGACACCGGGTCGGAGCAACGCTGGCGGCTCGCGCTCGGAGTCCCACACGCGCGCGTCGGTGCTGCCGATCAACTGCCAGCCGCCGGGCGAGGACCGCGGGTAGACACCGGTGAACTCGCCCGCCAGCCCGACCGACCCGGCCGGGACCGCGACGCGGGGCGTCTCGCGGCGCGGCACCCGCAGTGCGGGGTCGCCCCCGACCAGGTAGCCGAAGCCGGGGGCGAATCCGGAGAATGCGACCGTCCACCGGCTGCCGGTGTGTGCGGCGATCACGCCGTCGACGCCGAGTCCGGTCAGCCGCCCGACCTCGGTCAGGTCGGGGCCGTCGTATCGCACCCCGATCCGGACCGGCTCGGCGACTTCGGCGGGCGCGGCGACCAGCGGCTCGGTCTCGCGCAGCCAGCGCACGACGGCGTCCCGGTCGGTGGTTGCGCGGTCGAACCGGACCAGGATGGTCCGGGCCGCCGGGACGAGGTCGAGCACCCCGGCGCGGCGAGCGGTGTCCAGGGCGCGGAAGTGCCCGAGCACCGCGTCGAGATCGTCGTACTCGACCAGCACGGCGCTGTCGCCCGCATCCAGCAGACGCATCAGACGAAGGCTGTCAGGGCGACGCCGGCGGCCTCGAGCCGCGCACGGATCCGCTCGGCCATCGCGACCGCGGCCGGCGAGTCGCCGTGCACGCACACCGATTCGGGGTGGACCGCCAGGACGGTGCCGTCGACGGCCTCGATCTCGGACCGCTCGACCATCCGGAGCACCCGCTCGGCAACGGCGTCCGGGTCCGAGAGCACCGCGCCCGGGGTTCCGCGCGGCACCAGTTCGCCGGTGGGGGTGTAGGCCCGGTCGGCAAAGGCTTCGGTCACCGTGCGCAGGCCCGCGGCCTCGGCCTCGGCGAGGAACACCGAGCCGGGCAGGCCGAGGACCGGCAGGGTGGGGTCGTACGCGACCACCGCCTCGACCACCGCCCACGCCTGCTCGCGATGGTGGACGATCGTGTTGTACAGCGCGCCATGCGGTTTGACGTATCCCACCGCGGAGCCGCTGGCCTGCGCGAGCCCGTCCAGGGCGCCGATCTGGTAGATCACGTCGGCCGTGAGGTCGGCCGGGGCGACGTCGACGAAGCGCCGGCCGAACCCGGCGAGGTCGTGGTAGCCGACCTGCGCACCGATCCGGACGGTGCGCTCTGCGGCGGCACGGCAGGTGCTCAGCAGCGTGGTCGGGTCGCCGGCGTGGAACCCGCAGGCGATGTTGGCGCTGGTCACCACGGTCAGCATGGCGTCGTCGTCGCCGAGTCGCCAGGCGCCGAAACTCTCGCCGAGGTCGCTGTTGAGATCGATGGACGCCATGCCCGAATCCTAGGCGCCCCGGTGCACGCCGTCGGCCGACCGTCAGGCAGCGGCCGGGACCGGCTTGCGGCCGGCGCCACGGCCGCGCCGCGCCCCGATCGCCCGACACGCCAGGTAGATCACGAACGAGATGGTGGTGACGAACGTCGACACCGGCACGCCCGGCGCGAGTGAGAGCAGGATGCCGCCGACCGCGGCCACCTCGGCGAACACGATGGAGAGCACCGTGGTCCGCAGCGGGCTCGAGGTGATGCGTGCGGCCGCGGCGGCAGGGGTGATCAGCAGCGAGAGCACCAGCAGCGCACCGACGATCTGGACGCCGAGGGCCGCGGCGACGCCGACGAGGACCGCGAAGACGATGGACAGCATGCGGATCGGCACGCCGCGTGCCAGCGCGACGTCGGGATCGGTGCTGGCGAACAGCAGCGGCCGGTACACCACCAGGAGGACGGCGAGGACCAGCACCGCGCACACGAGAAGCAGTTGTAGCCCGCTGTTCCCGACGCCCACGATCTGCCCGACCAGCAGGGAGAAACTGGTGCCGGTGCGGCCCGGGTAGAGCCACATGAACAGCACGGACAGGCCGAGGCCGAACGACATGATCACGCCGATCACCGAATCGCGTTCGCGGGCCTTCGAACCCAGCAGGCCGAACAGGACCGCGGCGACCACCGAACCGACGATCGCGCCGACGCCGACGCTCACCCCGGCGAGCAGGGCAGCCGACGCGCCCGTCAGTGACAGCTCACTGGTGCCGTGCACCGCGAACGACATCTGCCTGCTGATGATCAGCGGTCCGATCGCGCCCGCGAGCAGGCCGAGGATCGCGGCGGCGAGCAGCGCCTGCTGCACGAAGTCGTAGTGCAGCAGGTCCAGGGTGGCCTGCCAGTCGAACATGTTCGACAGTGCGTCGGAGAGCTTCTCGTTCATGCGTGGTCCTCGTGGTGGACGCCCTCGTCGCCGCGGCCGCCCGCGCTGCCGAGCGCGTCGATGGCGTCGCCGGTGCCGACGACGACCAGCCGCCCGCGCACGTGCAACACCTCGACATCGGTCTGATAGAGCTCGGACAGCACCTCGGAGGTCATCACCTCTGCGGCGGTGCCGATCCGGAAGCGTCCGTCCACCAGGTACAGCACGCGGTCGACGAGCGGCAGGATCGGATTGATCTCGTGCGTCACGAACAGCACGGCGGTGTCGTGGCCGAGTCGGCGGCGGTTGATCAGGTCGGAGACTCGATGCTGGTTCGCCAGGTCGAGGCTGAGCAACGGCTCGTCGCACAGCAGCACCCGCGGATTGCCGACCAGGGCCTGGGCCACCCGCAGTCGCTGCTGTTCGCCGCCGGAGAGCGACCCGACCGGCGCGTCGGCGTACGACTGCGCGCCGACCTCGGTGATGGCGGCGTCGACGATCGCGTTGCGGGCGCGCCTGTTCCGCAGTCCGGTACCCCAGCGGTGGCCGTCGACGCCGAGTCCGACCAGGTCGCGGCCGCGCAGCGGCACGCCCTCGTCCATGGACTTCTGCTGGGGGATGTACCCGACGTGCGCATTGCCGGCCTTGGCCGGCGTGCCCGCGACGCGGACGGTGCCCCCGGACAGGGGTACCTGGCCGAGCAGCACCTTGAGCAGGGACGTCTTGCCGGATCCGTTGGGGCCGAGCACGGCGACGAACTCGCCGGGCGCGACCGCGAGGTCGAGGCCCGACCACAATGTGCGGTCGCCGTATGCAAGCCGCGCGCCTTGCAGTTGTACGGCGGGGGCGGTGGGATCGGTTGTCACGTGGTGGCCTCAGGTTTCCGTCAGCCGAGCGGTGCCGAGCCGAGTGCGGCAGCGAGCTGCTTCGCGTTGTTGGTTTGCCACGTAATGTAATCGACCCCGGCGGGGAGGGTCTCGGTCACCTCGACCACCTGGATGCCCGCGGCCTCCGCGGTGGACCGAATGTCGTTGGTCACCTTGTCCTGCGTCTGGGTGTTGTAGACGAGCGCGCCGACCTTCTTCGTTGCCAGGAGGTCCCGGGTCGCGGCGATGGCGGCCGGCGGCGGGTCGTTGCCGTCCTCGATGGCCTTGGTGAAGTCCTCGGGCGTCTCGTCGCGCAGGTTCGCGGCGGCGAGCAGGTAGTGCGCGATGGGCTCGGTCTGTGCGACCGGGGCCTGCGGGTGGTCCTTCGCGATCGACGAGGTGATGGCGGTGATCGCGTGCAGCTTCTCGTGGAACGCGGCGGCGTTGGCGGTGTACGCGGCGGCGTTCGCCGGGTCGAGCTCGCCGAGCTCCGCGGCGACCTTCTCGGCGACGGCGTCGACGGTGGGCACGTCGTACCAGACGTGCTCGTTCACCGCGCCGTGCGCGTGGTCGTGGCCGTCGTGTGAATCGGGCACTGCGGCAACCGGTGCCGCGGCGGCGGGATCGGTGACGTGGTCGTGCCCGTCCTCGAGGTCCGACTCGGCGCCGTACAACTCGAACGCGTTGACCGTGCGCTTGTCGCGGGTGCTGCGCAGGACGTCGTCGAGGAATCCGTCGTAGCCGCCACCGTTGTAGACGATCAGGTCGGCGTCGGTGAGGGTGGCCGCGTTCCGGGGGGTGACCTCGTAGGAGTGCGGGTCGGCCGCGGGGTCGGTGACGATGGAGGTGACGTCGGCGTGCTCGCCCGCGACGGCGGCGGCCACCGATCCCCACACGTTGGTGGAGGCGACGACGCTGATGCGCTGACCGTTCGCGGCCGAGTCGCCCGCCGAGGCAGTCGAACAGGCACTCAGGCCGAGCGCGGCGACCGCGACCAGACCGATCGCGGCGAACCCCGCGGCGCGAGGGCGGGCGCGGCGGAACCGTGGGGCTGTGAAGTCGACCGAAGGCATGCCCAAGATCTTAATGGAAACCGTTTCCGTTGTACATTAGCGGGGTCGTGCTTTCGGTCACCTCGGGCATTGCGTACCGTCCCGTTATGCCCCGGTCCCGTCATCCACGTCGTCAGGCGACGCTGGCGTCGCTGGCGGCGGAGCTCAAGGTTTCCCGAACCACGGTCTCCAACGCCTACAACCGGCCCGACCAACTGTCCGCGGAACTGCGGGAGCGGGTCCTCGACGCGGCCAAGCGGCGTGGCTACCCGGGGCCCGATCCGGTCGCCCGCTCGCTGCGAACCCGCCGGGCCGGCGCGGTCGGGCTGCTGCTGACCGAGGCGCTGAGTTACTCGTTCCGGGATCCGGCGGCGATGAGCTTCCTTGCGGGTCTGGCGGAGTCCTGTGAGGCCGCGGGCCAGGGTCTGCTGCTGGTGCCCGCCGGTCCCGGTCGCGACGACGTGAGCGCAGCAGCGGTCGTGCAGCAGGCCGGCGTGGACGGCTTCGTCGTCTACTCGGTCGCCGACGACGACCCGTACCTCGCCGCCGTGGTCGAGCGAAGACTGCCGATGGTCGTGTGCGACCAGCCGCGCGAGATCGCGGGCGCGTCGCTGGTCGGCATCGACGACCGCGGAGCCATGCGCAAGGTCGCCGACTACCTGTTGTCGTTGGGGCACGAGGAGATCGGCGTGCTGTGCATGCGGCTCGGGCGCGATCAGCGGGACGGTCCCGCCGACGCGGAACGGCTGCAGTCGCCGAACTTCCACGTCCAGCGGGAACGGATCGCCGGTGTGCGTGACGCCTTGTCCGCGGCCGGCCTCGACCCCGCGTCGCTCACCGTGATCGAGCGCGGCGAGCACAGTGCGAAGGCCGGGCACTCCGCCGCCGAAGAGGCGATGGCGGTGAACCCGCGTATCACCGCATTGCTGTGCACCACGGACGTATTGGCCCTGGGTGCACTGGACTTCGCGCGCTGGGGTGGCCTCGACGTGCCCGGCCAGCTGTCCATCACCGGATTCGACGGCATCGACGAGGCGTTGAGGGAGGGGCTGACCACGGTGCGCCAGCCGGCCGAGGAGAAGGGGCGGCGGGCGGGCGCGCTGTTGCTCCGGCCCTCGCATCCCGGCGTTGCCACGGTCGAGATGCTCGACACCGAACTCGTCCGCGGTCACACCGCGGCGCCGCCCTCACCCAGCGGAGCGCGTCGCACCCGGCGTCGCTGAGGGCGATTCGCGGATCAGCTGAGCAACTGCGCGCAGCGGAGCAGCCCGATGTGGCTGTACGCCTGAGGGTGGTTGCCCAGTGATCGTTCGGCGACCGGGTCGTACTCCTCGCTGAGCAGGCCGGTCGGGCCGGCCGTCTCGACCAACTGGGCGAACAGCGCCTCGGCGTCGGCGCGCTGCCCGGTCAGCAGGTAGGCCTCCACCAGCCAGGCCGCGCAGAGGTGGAATCCGCCCTCGCCGCCGGGCAGTCCGTCGTCGTGGTGGTACCGGTACACCGTCGAGCCGCTGCGCAGTTCGGCCTCCGTCGCGGTCACCGTCGCCGCGAACCGCGGGTCGGCGGGGTCGATCAGCCCCGACAGTCCGATGTGCAGGGTGGCAGCGTCGAGGTCGGTGCCGTCGTAGGCCGCGGTGAACGAGCGCGCGCGGTCGCTCCAGCCGCGGTCCAGGACCTCGTCGGCGATCTCGGCGCGCAACGGGGCCCACTCGGGTTCGGCGTCGCGACCGAAGAGCTCGGCGAGGGTCAGGGCGCGGTCCACGGTCACCCAGCACATCACCTTCGAGTACACGTGGTGACGAGGGTTGCCGCGGATCTCCCAGATCCCGTTGTCCGGTTCGGACCATCGGGCCTGGACCGCGGAAACCATGGCGCGCACCAGGTTCCAGTCGGCGTCGGTGACCGGCTCGGCGACGCCGTGCTTGTCGCGGGCGTGCGCCAGGTGCGAGATGAGGTCCACGATCGGGCCGAACACGTCGAGCTGCACCTGTGAATTGGCGGCGTTGCCGATGCGCACCGGCCGCGACCCGCTGTAGCCGGGCAGCGAGTCGATCACGGCCTCGGCGGGCAGGTTGCCGCCGTAGATCGTGTACAGCGGGTGCAGGCGTTCGGGGCCGGGCAGCGTCTCGAGCACGCCGTGCACCCAGGTCAGGAACGCCTCGGCCTCGCCGAGCGAACCCAGTGCGACGAGCGCGGACGCGGTCAGCGCGGCGTCGCGCAGCCAGCAGTAGCGGTAGTCCCAGTTGCGGACTCCGCCGATCTCCTCGGGGAGCGAGGTGGTGGCGGCGGCGAGGATCGAGCCGGAGTCCGCATGCACGAGCCCGCGCAGGGTCAGCGCCGAGCGCTTCATCAGGCCGCGCTTGCGGTTCGGCAGCTCCAGGCCTTCCGCCCAGTCCCGCCAGTACGACTCGCTCGCCGCGCGACGTTCCAGTTCGGGAGTCTCGGACGGTCCGAGCTCGGAACTGCCGCAGCGCAGTTCGAGCAGCACCGGGCCCTCGGACGGGTCGACGACCGCGCTGGCGGTCTGCTGCACGCCGTCGCTCGAGATCTCCCAGTGCACACCGGGGGAGCGCAGCACCACGGGGTCGCTGGTGCCGTACACCCGCAATCCGTTCTCCTCGAGCTCGAGGTGGACCTGGACCTGGCCGAATTCGGGGCGGGGCGCGAAGGTCACCACGGCCTTGGCCTGGCCGGTGATCACCCGGGTCAGGTCGGTGCGCCCGGGCTCGACGTCGTGTGGCAGGTAGTCGGTGACCTGCAGGCTCGCCCACCGGGTCTGCACGGTCATGGTGCCGTCGATGTAGCGCTGGCTCAACGGAAGTGCGGCGCGGTGCGGCGCGACGGTGAAGTGTCCGGCCCCGACGCCGCCGAGCAGGTGGGCGAACATCGCGGCCGAGTCCGGTTCGGGGTGGCACAGCCAGGTCAGGGTCGCGTCGGGGGTCAGCAGTGCCACCGAGCGGGGGCTCGCGAGCATGGTCAGCCGCTGAATCGGGGTGGCGCTGTCGCCGTGCAGCCAGGTGTGGCGTTCTTCGAGCAGGAACGCCAGCGCGGCGCTGACGTCCTCGGTGCTCGCCACCCGGTACTCGGCGAGTGTGTCGCCCTCCCCGACCTTGATGCCGACGTCGGGTCCCTGCAGCCGGCTGAACGCCTTCTCGTCGGTGACGTCGTCGCCGAAGAACACGGTCGCCGACGCGCCCTCCCGATGCCGGAGGATGTCGAGCGCCTCGCCCTTGTCGGTCGCGATGACCGCGAGCTCGATGACGGCCTTGCCCTCGGTGACCTGTACCCCGTTCCAGGTGGCGGCGCCGCCGCGCACCCGTTCGAGCGCGGCCTCGCCGATCTCCGGCACGGCGTTGCGCACGTGCAGCGCGGCGCTGGCCGGCTTGATCTCGACCGTGACGCCCTCGCCCTCGGCCGCGATCTCCTGCAGTTCCTCGGTGATCTCGCGCAGCAGGCGGCGGGCGTCGTCGCTGATCTCGTGTACGAAGCCGACGTCGAACTCGGAGCCGTGACTGCCGACGAGCTGCACCTCGACGGGCAGCCGCGACAGCATCGCGAGATCGCGCAGCGCGCGCCCGGAGATCACGGCGGAGGTCGTCGCGGGCAGACTCGCGAGGGACCGTAGGGCCCGCACGGATTCCGCATGCGGGAAGGCCTTCGCCGGGTCGGACACGATCGGGGCCATGGTCCCGTCGTAGTCGGACGCGACAAGCAGACGCGGCGTCCTCGCGACGGACACGAGACGCCTGCGGAGCTCGACTGGTAGATCCTGCGCACTCACTGCGCGAATTCTACTTATGGAGTGACGGGATCCTTGTAACCGCCGCCGAGAAGAAGTTCCACGGTCAGTTCGAGTCGCTTCGCCACGTCGGTGGCGGAGGAGCGCCGAGTCAGCCACGCGACCAGATTCGACAGCCACACATCGGAGATGACGCGTGCGATCGCGAGCTGCTCCTCGGACGGGACGCCGTCGCTCATCGCCCTGGCGAACAGCGAGTCCATCAGCTTGCCGACCTGGTCGACCTCGGCGGCGGCCGACGCGTCGGCGAACATGAACGCGCGCGTCATGGCCTCGGTGAGCAGGGGGTCGCGCTGCATGGCGCGGGTGATCTGGCCCAGGATCAGGTGCATGCGCTCGATGGGGCTGTTGCCCGGCGGCATCTTCCTGCGGGAGTCGATCTTCTCGAATTCGTTCGCCAGTGCCGAGACCAGGAGATGGACCTTCGACGGGAAGTAGCGGTAGAGCGTGCCCACCGCGACGTCGGCGCGTTCGGCGACGGCGCGCATCTGCACGGCCTCGTACCCGCCCTTGGACGCCAGCGCCAGCGTCGCGTCGAGGATTCGCTTGCGGCGTTCGCGCTGTGCATTGGAACTGAGGTCGTCGTCGGTCAGCGTCGAGACGGTCCCGTTGTTTGCGGAGGACTTGTCCGCGGAACGACTACGAGAGGAGGAGGTCATCGACGAATTCCTTGAGTTTCGGCAGAGGGTGCTTCGTGTCGATCCGGCTCGGCCTTGACTCCGGACCAACATAGAGATTAGAACACGTTCTAGACGGTTTTGTCAGTATCGAAAGGTTGGACCTCCTTGTGACGATCGCCACGACGGACGAGCAGCGAGCTGTCCAGGAATCTATTCAGTCCTGGGCGCGTTCGGCGCATCCCATCGAGACGCTGCGTTCGGGCCCGGCGGACTCCTGGCGTTCGCACTGGTCCGCGCTCGCGGATCTCGGGCTGTTCATGGTCGCGCAGGCCGAGGAGGTGGGCGGCGCGGACGGCGAGATCGTTGACCTCGCGGTGATGCTCGAGCAGGCCGCGACCGAGCTCGCGTGCGGCCCGGTGCTCTCCACCGCCCTCGCGGCGCTGGTGGTCGGCCGCAGCGGCGAGCCGGCGGCCAAGCAGTGGGGACCGGAGCTGGCCGAGGGCGCCGTCCCGGTCGGTGTGGTGATCGACGGAGCCGTGCCCGCGGAAGCGGACGGCGACGGCGGCCTGGTGCTGTCCGGCTCGGCCGGCTTCGCGCTCGGCGGCGCGCCGGGTGTCGCGGTGCTGCTGCCCGCGGCCCTCGGCGAAAAGGTCGGTCTCTCGGGCGAAGCCTCGGGCAATGTCGTCTGGTGTCTGGTCGAGGCGGGCGCGCCGGGCCTGGGCGTCGAGGCCGTGGAGAACGTCGACGTGAGCACCCCGCTGGCCACCGTGACCTGCGACGGGGTGCGGGTGTCCGCAGACCGCGTGCTGTCCGAGGTTCGCCCCGGTCTGGTCCGGGACCTGGTGGCCACCCTCGCCGCCGCCGAGGCCGCCGGCGTGGCCGGCTGGTGCCTGCGAACCGCGGTGGAGTACGCCAAGATTCGTGAACAGTTCGGCAAGCCGATCGGCTCGTTCCAGGCGATCAAGCACCTGTGCGCCGAGATGCTCTGCCGGGTCGAGCAGATCCGCGCGGTGGCGTGGGACGCGGCGGTCGCCGCGGAGTCCGGCGAGGAGCTGCCGATCGCGGCCGCGGTGGCCGCGTCGGTCGCCCTGGACGCGGCGGTCGACACCGCCAAGGACTGCATCCAGGTGCTCGGCGGAATCGGCTTCACGTGGGAGCACGACGCCCACTTCTACCTGCGCCGGGTGCTCTCGCTGCGGCAGCTGCTCGGCGGCTCCGCGACCTGGCGGGCCCGGGTCGCGGAGCTGACGATCGCCGGCTCCCGGCGTCACCTCACCGTCGACCTGGGCGAGCTCGAGTCGCAGCGCGATGCCGTCCGCGGTGAGTTGGAGGCGATCGCGGCGCTGCCCGAGGACGGCAGGCGTGCGGCGTTCGCGGAGTCCGGGTACCTGGCAGCGCACTGGCCGCAGCCGTACGGCAAGTCGGCCAAGGCAGCCGAGCAGATCCTGATCGGCGAGGAGCTCGTGCGCGCCAGCCTCGAGACGCCGAACCTGGTGATCGGATGGTGGGCCGTGCCGACGATCCTCGAGCACGGCACGCCCGAGCAGATCGAACGCTTCGCCATGCCGACGCTGCGCGGCGACGTGATCTGGTGCCAGCTGTTCAGCGAGCCGGGCGCGGGTTCCGACCTCGCCGCGCTGCGCACCACCGCGGAGAAGGTCGACGGCGGCTGGAAGCTGCAGGGCCAGAAGGTGTGGACTTCGCTTGCGCGTGAGGCGGATTGGGCGATCTGTCTGGCCCGCACCGACAAGGACGCGCCCAAGCATCGCGGCATCACCTACTTCCTGGTGGACATGCGCAGCGCGGGCATCCGCATCTCCCCGCTGCGCGAGATCACCGGCGACGCCCTGTTCAACGAGGTCTTCCTCGACGACGTGTTCGTCCCCGACGACTGCGTGGTCGGACAGGTCAACGGCGGCTGGAAGCTGGCACGCACCACCCTCGCCAACGAGCGTGTGGCGATGAGCGGCGGCTCGTCGCTCGGCAAGGCGATGGAGGAACTGCTCGAGCTCGCCGGACGCGGTGGGCCGAACCCCGTCACCGACGACCGCGTCGGCTTCCTCGTCGGCGAGGCGATGGTCGGGTCGCTGCTCGAGCACCGGACCACGCTGCGTCAGCTCGACGGCCAGGACCCCGGTCCGGAGTCGAGCGTGCGCAAGCTGGTCGGCGTCCGGCACCGGCAGGCGGTCGCGGAGTTCGCGCTGGAGCTGGCGGGTACCGCCGGCGCGGTCGAGGGACCGCTCTCACGCGAATTCCTCAACACCCGATGCCTGTCCATCGCGGGCGGCACCGAGCAGATCCTGCTCACCGTCGCGGCCGAGCACCTCCTGGGGCTGCCTCGTAACTAGACGTCAGGGCACTGTCGGGACCTTCGGAAACCTGATACAACTTAGAACACGTTCTAACTCGTAGGCGGGATTGTTCAGCGTGGATTTCTCTCTCGATCAGACTCAAGAAACGGTGGCGGAGATCGTCGTCGGGCTGTTGGCCCGCGAACCCTCCGATCCCGCCGACACCAGCGGGTTCAACTCGGCACTGTGGGAGGCGATGGCCAAGGCCGACCTGCTCTCCCTCGCCGTGCCCGAGCGCCTCGGCGGGGCAGGTCTCGGCCTGCCCGAGGTGTTGCCGCTGCTCACCGAGATCGGTCGCGGGGCCGCTCCGGTGCCTGCACTGGCGACCCTCGGCTTCGGCCTGCTGCCGATCCTCGCGCTCGGTTCGGACGAGCAGCAGGACGCGCTGCTCGCCGAGGTCGCGACCGGCCGGATCCTCACCGCCGGGCTCAGCGAGCCCGGGTCTGCCTTCCCGGCGGCGCCGTCGACCACGGCGGTCGCGGACGGCGGCGACGTGCTCGTCAACGGGCTGAAGGTGGCGGTGCCGTTCGCGGACGTCGCGTACCGGATCCTGGTGCCGACCGACGCCGGGGTGGTGCTCGTCGCACCCGACGCGCCCGGCGTCACGCTGGCCAAGATCTCCTCGTCCTCGGGCAGCCCGGAGTTCTCGGTGCGGCTCGACGGCGTGCGGGTCCCCGCCGCCGAGGTCCTGGCTGGACCCGACGGCACCGGCGACAACGCCACGCTGTACCGCATCGCGCAGGCCGCGATCGGCGCCTACTCGGACGGCCTGCTCGCGGGCGCGACCACGCTGACCGCCGAGCACCTGCGCACCCGCGAGCAGTTCGGCAAGCCGCTGGCGACCTTCCAGGCAGTGGCACAGCAGATCGCGGACGTCTACGTCACGTCGCGGACCCTGCACGTCTCGGCGCTCGCGTCGGGGTGGCGGGTGTCCGAGGGACTGGACGCCGAGGACGATCTCGAGGTGCTGTCCTACTGGATCGCCGCCGAGGTGCCCGCCGCGATGCGCACGCTGCACCACCTGCACGGTGGGCTGGGCGTCGACGTGACCTACCCGATGCACCGCTACTTCTCCATTGCCAAAGACCTGGCCCGCCTCGTCGGCGGTGCCTCGTCCCGACTCGACCTCGTGGGGGCCCGGTGTTCATCGATCTGACACCGCAGCAGCGTGAGCTGCAGGCGGAACTGCGCCGATACTTCGCCAATCTGATCTCGCCCGAGGAGGCCGAGGTCATGCTCACCGAGCGGCACGGTCCGACGTACCGCGAGGTGATCCGCCGGATGGGCAAGGACGGCTGGCTCGGCGTGGGCTGGCCGACGGAGTTCGGCGGTCGCGGTTTCGGCGAGATCGAACAGCAGATCTTCGTCAACGAGGCCGTCCGCGCGGACGTGCCGCTGCCGTCGGTGACCTTGCAGACGGTCGGACCGACCCTGCAGGTGTACGGCACCGAGGAGCAGAAGCAGAAGTTCCTGCCCGCGATCCTCGCGGGTGAGGTGCACTTCGCGATCGGTTACTCCGAGCCCGACGCCGGCACCGACCTGGCCGCGCTGCGCACCACCGCGGTGCGGACGGGTGACGAGGCCACCGGGTACTACACGGTCAACGGCCAGAAGATCTTCACCACCGGCGGCCACGACGCGGACTACATCTGGCTCGCCGTGCGCACCGGTGACGCGGACTCGCGTCACCGCGGCATCTCGATCCTGATCGTGGACACCAAGGACCCCGGTTTCACGTGGACCCCGATCATCACCGCCGACGGTGCGCACCACGTCAACGCCACCTACTACTCCGACGTCCGGGTGCCCGCGAGCATGCTCGTCGGAGAGGAGAACAAGGGCTGGAAGCTCATCACCACCCAGCTCAACCACGAGCGCGTCATGCTCGGACCGGCCGGCCGCGTCGCGGGCCTGTACGAGAAGGTGCACGAGTGGGCGGCCAAGCGGGATCTGTTGTCCGAGCCCGACGTGCAGCGCGGCCTCGGCGAGATCCACGCGACCTACCGCCTCAACGAGCTGCTGAACTGGCAGGTGGCCGCGGCCACCGGCGACGTCGACATCGCGGACGCGTCGGCCACCAAGGTCTTTGCGACCGAACGGATCCAGCGTGTCGGACGCATCGCGGACGAGATCATCGGCGCGCACGGCGATCCGGGTGACCCGGAGACCGCGAAGCTGATGCACTGGCTCGACGTGCAGATCAAGCGCAACGTGGTCATCACCTTCGGTGGTGGCGTCAACGAGGTCATGCGCGAGCTCATCGCGATGGCCGGGCTCAACCTGCCGAAGGTCCCGCGATGACCACGACGGAGGGTGCCGTGAGCGACAAGGAAGCATCGATTCTCGCTGCGGCGCAGCGAGTCCGGGACGGCGGTGCCAGCAAGCCGCGGGCCGGTCGTGACCCGATCAACATGCCGATGATCCGCAACTGGGTCGAGGCGATCGGCGACGAGAACCCCATCTACGTCGACGAGGACGCCGCCGTCGCGGCGGGCCACGGCGGCATCGTCGCACCGCCGGCCATGGCGCAGGTCTGGACGATGCGTGGGCTCGGCGCCGTGCGCGAGGAGGACGATCCGCTCGGCCGGATGACCGAGATCCTCGACGAGGCCGGGTACACCTCGGTGGTCGCGACGAACTGCGACCAGACCTACCACCGCTACGTCCGCCCGGGCGAGGAGGTGACCATCGAGTCGGTCCTCGAAGATGTTGTGGGACCGAAGAAGACCGGCCTGGGTGAGGGCTGGTTCTTCACCACCCGGAACTTCTGGAAGGTGGGCGACGAGGTCGTCGCCGAGATGCTCTTCCGGATCCTGAAGTTCGCACCCCCTGCGAAGGCGGAGGCCGCCCCCGCGGGTGCCGCGTCGTCGAGCCTGGGCGAGTCGCTCGACGACCTCGACCCGACCCGGATGCTGCGACCGTCGCAGTCCCGCGACACCGAGTTCTTCTGGGAGGGCGTCGCCGCGCACGAGCTGCGCCTCCAGCAGCGACCGGACGGCTCGCTCCAGCACCCGCCGGTCCCGGCGATCTGGAAGGACAAGTCCGAGCGCACCGACTACGTGGTCGCGTCCGGCCGCGGCACGGTGTTCAGCTACGTCGTCCACCACGCCCCGAAGGTGCCGGGCCGTTCGCTCCCGTTCGTCGTCGCGCTCGTCGAGCTCGACGAGGGTGTGCGAATGCTCGGCGAGCTGCGTGGCGTCGACCCGTCCGACGTGACGATCGGTGCCGCCGTGCAGGTGGAGTTCCTCGACCTGCCCGGCGACGACGAGACCTACCAGCAGCCGTGGACGCTGTACGCGTGGCGTCCCGTGAAGGAGCAGTGATGAGCTCGACCCTGACAGCGACGGTGGGGGAGACCCTGCCCGCCCTGTCCATCCACGGCGACCCGACGTTCATCGTGTCGACGGCGTTGGCCACCAGGGACTTCCAGGATGTCCACCACGACCGGGACAAGGCGCAGCAACGCGGCTCGAAGGACATCTTCGTCAACATCCTCACCGACACCGGCCTGGTGCAGCGGTACGTCACCGACTGGGCGGGCCCGCGCGCGGTGATCAAGTCGATCAAGCTGCGTCTCGGGGTGCCCTGGTACGCCTACGACACCCTGACCCTGACCGGCACCGTCGCGTCGGTCGAGGACGGTGTGGTCACCCTCGACATCGTCGGCAAGGACAGTCTCGGTGACCACATCAAGTCGACGGTCACCCTCGTGATGGATGGAGCGGCGCAGTGAGCGAACTGTCCGGCAAGGCCGCGATCGTCGGCATCGGCGCCACCGACTTCTCCAAGGACTCGGGCCGCAGCGAACTGCGTCTCGCCGCGGAGGCGGTGCAGGCCGCCCTCGACGACGCGGGCCTGAAGCCGTCCGACGTCGACGGGCTGACCTCGTTCACCATGGACACCAACACCGAAGTGGCCGTGGCGCGTTCGGTCGGGATCCCGAACCTGAAGTTCTTCAGTCGGATCCACTACGGCGGCGGAGCGGCGTGCGCGACCATCCAACAGGCCGCGATGGCGGTGGCCACCGGTGTCGCGGACGTGGTGGTCGCTTACCGTGCGTTCAACGAGCGCTCGGGAATGCGGTTCGGGCAGGTCAATTCGGCGCTGGTGCAGCAGGTGAACTCGTCCGGCACCGACAACGCCTTCTCGTACCCGCACGGGTTGAGCACCCCGGCCTCCTTCGTCGCGATGATCGCGCAGCGCTACATGCACGTGTACGGCGCCACCAGTGCGGATTTCGGAAGGGTCGCGGTCGCGGACCGCAAGCACGCGGCGACCAACCCCAACGCCTTCTTCTACGGCAAGCCGATCACGCTCGAGGACCACCAGAACTCGCGGTACATCGCCGAGCCCCTGCACCTGCTGGACTGCTGCCAGGAGACCGACGGCGGCATCGCGATCGTGGTGACCTCGCCGGAGCGGGCGAAGGATCTGCCCAACACGCCGGCGATCATCGCCGCGGCGGCGCAGGGCAGCGGTGCCGACCAGTACATCATGACCAGCTACTACCGGGACGGGCTGAGCGGTCTGCCGGAGATGGGTCTGGTCGGCGATCAGCTGTGGGCCCAGTCCGGTCTGCGTCCCCAGGACATGCAGACCGCGGTGCTGTACGACCACTTCACCCCGTACGTGCTCATGCAGCTCGAGGAGCTCGGCTTCTGCGGTCGCGGCGAGGCGAAGGACTTCATCGCCGACGGCGCGATCGAGCTGGGCGGCCGGCTGCCGCTCAATACCCACGGCGGCCAGCTCGGCGAGGGCTACATCCACGGCATGAACGGCATCGCCGAGGGCGTGCGGCAGATCCGCGGCACCTCCGTCAACCAGGTGCCCGACGTGCAGAACGTACTCGTCACCGCCGGCACCGGCGTTCCGACGTCGGGGCTGGTCCTCACGGCCTGATCCACCACGAACGGGCGGTTACCTGGCCGACTCCCTCTCGGG
>NZ_JBHZAH010000106.1:0-17485 GCF_042754225.1 Rhodococcus sp. NPDC059234 | reverse complement strand
GTGCCCCTCACGCGCGTGCGTGGGGGGCACCTTCGCCGCAGTGCGAGTGCGGTGCGGAACTACTTCCCCCGGATCGCGTCGAACACCTTGGGGTCGACGAGGGTCGAGGTGTCCCCGAGGTCGCGGCCTTCCGCGATGTCGCGGAGCAGGCGGCGCATGATCTTGCCGGAGCGGGTCTTCGGCAGCTCGGGAACGATCGTGATCTGCCGCGGCTTGGCGATCGGACTGATGTCGGTCGAGACCTGGGCCTTCAACTCGGCGATGAGCACCTCGCCGGTGTTCTCGACGCCCTCACGCAGGATCACGAAGGCGACGATGCCCTGCCCGGTGGTCTCGTCGGCGGCGCCGACCACCGCGGCCTCGGCGACTCCGTGGTGGTTGACCAGAGCAGACTCGACCTCGGAGGTCGAGATCCGGTGCCCGGAGACGTTCATGACGTCGTCGACGCGGCCGAGGACCCACAGCGCGCCGTCGTCGTCGTACTTGGCGCCGTCGCCGGCGAAGTACCAGCCCTCCTCGGCGTACCGCGACCAGTAGGTGTCCTTGAAGCGCTCCATGTCGCCCCAGATGCCGCGCAGCATCGACGGCCACGGCTCGTCGAGCACGAGGTAGCCGCTGCCGCCCGGGCCGAGCGGGCGAGCGTCGTCGTCGACGATCTTCGCGCTGATGCCGGGCAGCGGCGCCATCGCGGACCCGGGCTTGGTGGCGGTGATGCCGGGCAGCGGCGAGATCATGATCGCGCCGGTCTCGGTCTGCCACCAGGTGTCGACGATCGGTGCGGTGCCGCCGCCGATGACGTCACGGAACCAGCGCCAGGCCTCCGGGTTGATGGGTTCGCCGACGGAGCCGAGCAGCCGGATCGAGGACAGGTCGTGTGCGTCGGGGATCTCGCGGCCCCACTTCATGAAGGTTCGCACCAGCGTCGGCGCGGTGTAATAGATGCTGACGCCGTACTTTTCGATGATGTCGAAGTGCCGGTGCTCGTCGGGGGAGTTCGGGGTGCCCTCGTAGACGACCTGGGTCACGCCGTTGGACAGCGGGCCGTAGACGATGTAGGAGTGCCCGGTGACCCAGCCGATGTCGGCGGTGCACCAGTACACGTCCTTGCCGGCCTTGTGGTCGAAGACGTTGTGGTGCGTGTACGACGCCTGCGTGAGGTAGCCGCCGGAGGTGTGGATGATGCCCTTGGGCTTGCCGGTGGTGCCCGAGGTGTAGAGGATGAACAGCGGGTGCTCGGCGTCGAACGGCTGGGCCTCGTGCTCGGGGGAGGCGTTCGAGACCGTCTCGTGCCACCACAGGTCCCGGCCCGGCGTCCACTCGACGTCGATCTCGGTTCGCTTGACCACCAACACGTTCCGCACCGATGCGGCGCCGTCGACCGCGGTGTCGACGGCCGTCTTGAGCGGTGCGGCCTGCCCGCGCCGCCACTGGCCGTCGGTGGTGACCACCAGCTTGGCCTCGGCGTCGTCGATGCGCGAGCGCAGCGCGGCGGCGGAGAAGCCGGCGAAGACGACCGAGTGGGTCAGGCCGAGCCGGGCGCAGGCCAGCATGGTGACGACGGCCTCGGGGATCATCGGCATGTAGATGGCGACGCGGTCGCCCGCCACCAGCCCGAGATCGGTGAATGTGTTTGCCGCGCGGGAGACCTCGGCGAGCAGGTCGTTGTAGGTCAGGGCGCGGCTGTCGCCGGGCTCGCCCTCGAAGGCGATGGCGACCCGGTCGCCGTTGCCCGCGAGCACGTGGCGGTCGACGCAGTTGTAGGCGACGTTGAGCTTGCCGCCGACGAACCACTTCGCGACCGGCGCGTCGGACCAGTCGAGGACCTGCGTCCACGGCTCGTGCCAGTGCAGGCGGTCGGCCTGGTCGGCCCAGAAGGCGAGCCGGTCGGCGTCCGCCGTCGCCTGCAGTTCGGGACCGGCGTTGGCGGCAGCGGTGAACTCCGCACTGGGCGGGTAGCTCTCGACGGTGTTGGTGTCGGCGGTGCTGCTGCTGGTCATGTCGCCCGTGCCCTCGTTTCGGTGATTTCGTCACTGCGGTTTGCACGGCGGGCCGAGCCGGCGCGACGTACATTGGAATGCTGCTGTGAGGGTAGTCACATGTGACCGCGAACGCACCGTTGCAGTGGGTTGCAGACCCGCCATCTGCGACGATCGGTCGATTTCGTGCGACCGGTGGCGGTCGGTGTGCGCTGAGCGGGCGGCCTCCGCGGATGCGGATCCGGCGCGCACAAGTGATCGGTGCCGGCAACCGGTGTCCGAATCGTCCAAGACGGCGCGGCGCGGTGGATGGTTCAGTGGATTCATGAGCACTCGCGCCATGGCCCAGCAGTTGAGTCTGATCACCCTCGGGGTTGCCGATCTCGCGGTGACCCACGCCTTCTACGCGGACGGGCTCGGTTGGGCGCCGACGCTGTACGTCCCCGGCGAGGTGCTGTTCCTCCAGGTCGGGCCCGGAATGCTGCTGTCGCTGTGGTCGCGGGCGGAGATGGACGCCGAGGCCGGCGCGACGGCGCCGGCCGTCGGGCGCGACGGCAGCGCGCCGGTGACCCTCGGACACCTCACCGGCTCCCCGGCCGACGTCGACGCCGTCCTCGCGGCCGCCGCTGCCGCGGGTGGTGCGGTGTTGCGGCCCGGTGGACGTCGGGACTGGGGCGGGTACAGCGGATACTTCACCGACCCCGACGGGTTCCGCTGGGAGGTCGCGCACAATCCCGGGTTCGTCGTCGCACCGGACGGGTCGGTGCGGATCGGCACGGTGTCGAACGGGCCGGGGGAGTAGCTCGGCGCGTACCTCCCGTTCGGTTCGGTCGCGGACGGTCGTCTGTGTGCGGCCTGTCGGTCGTCGGCGGGTAGCGTCGACCATCGTGAGCGACCCCCTCCAGCCCCTCGTCGACCTGCCCGGCGTGCTCGACGCCGCCGACCGGGCCCGGGACGCGCTCGGCGAGGTGCACCGGCACAAGACCAATCGTCGCGGCTGGCCGACCACCGCGGCCGAGGCCGCCGTGCGCGCGGCGCGGGCCTCCGCGGCCATCGACGGCGGCAGCACCGAGCTCCCGGCCGAGGGCGAGGCGGGCGACCCGATTCTCGCGGGCGCACTGCGGGTGGGGCAGGCCCTCGACGGCGACGCGCTGACGATCATGACCGCGACCTGGCAGCGGGCGCCGCTGCAGGCGCTGGCGCGACTGCATCTGCTCGCCGCCGCCGGACTGGTTCCGAGTGAGGCGGACCTCGGCCGCCCGCGCACCGCGGACGGCGTGGGGGAGCGCCTCGACTTGCTGGCGCAACTGGTCACCGGCGGCACCAAGGCGCCGGCGCCCGTGCTGGCGGCGGTCGTGCACGGTGAACTGCTGGCGCTCGAACCCTTCGGCAGCGCGGACGGTGTCGTGGCGCGGGCCGCGTCGCGGTTGGTCGCCGCCTCGTCGGGCCTCGATCCACACAATCTCGGTGTGCCGGAGGTCAGTTGGTTGCGTCGGCAGCAGGCGTACCGCGACGGCGTCGCGGGGTTCTCGGCCGGGACGGCCGAGGGGGTCGGAAGCTGGGTGATCCTGTGCTGCGGCGCGCTGGAGGCCGGGGCGCGTGAGGCACTGTCGATCGCGGAGTCCGCGGCAAGCTGAGTTTACGGTGTCCGTCGAACTGTACGGCGTCCGACGTGATCTCGGGGCGAGTCGAATCTCGTTGAGGGACTGCGCCTTCGGTGCATGCAAAGCGGGCGGCGATGCCGACTCCCGTCGACCTCGTCGCCCGCTAGCACGGACTACCCGGTGACCATGCGTGCTGTGGTGGGTTGTGCTTACGGCCTCGGCGTAGGCTTGGGTACCGCCGGGTTGCCTCTGCAACTTGTGCAAGGTTCTCGCCAACGTGTGCCCGAGTCGCGCAGGCCCACAACACTTCTGCCCTTATAGTGGCTTATGCTCCGCGTGGGTGCCTGGTGTCCGTGCTGGGATTTCCCGACTGGGAGATCGACTCTTCTCTTCTGATTCGACCTTGGCCTGCCGTTCGTCCGTAACTCCTTTGTACCCTGTGACCCCACGCACAGCAAGGGCTTTCGGTACTCGATCGTGATCAGTTTTCCGCTGGTCTCAGCGCCGCCGACGCAGTACCCCGTACGTCAACGCCCCCGCCAGGACCGCGCCGAGTCCGACGGCTGCGGTGGTGGCCACGGTCGCCGTCGATCGCGTCGCGAACCGATCGCGGAGGGGGACGGGGTTGGAGAAAGTCAGTATGGGCCAACCATTTCCGGCCGCCTCCTTGCGGAGCGCGCGGTCCGGGTTGACTGCGGTGGGGTGTCCGACCGCCCCGAGCATCGGCAGGTCGGTGGCGGAGTCGGAGTAGGCGTAGCACCGGTCGAGGTCGTAGTTCTCGGTGCGGGCCAACTCGCGCATCGCCTCGACCTTCCCGTCGCCGTAGCAGTAGAAGTCGAGATCGCCGGTGAACTTGCCGTCCTCGACCGCCATCCGGGTCGCCGCGGCGTGGGTGGCGCCGAGCGCGCGAGCGATCGGGGTCACCACCTCCTCGCCTGATGCGGAGACCACCACCACGTCGTGCCCCCGGAGCTTGTGGTCGGCAATCAGGTCGGCAGCCTCGGCGAACACCAACGGGTCGACGATGTCGTGCAGCGTCTCGGCGACGATCGCCCGTACCTGCTCGACGTCCCAGCCGGCGCACATGTTGGTCAGATGCGTCCGCATCCGCTCCATCTGGTCGTGATCGGCGCCGGAGAGCAGGAAGAGGAACTGGGCGTAGCTGCTCTTGAGGACCGATCGGCGGTTGATCAGGCCCTGGTCGAAGAAGGGGCGGCTGAAGGCGAGCGTGCTCGACTTGGCGATGATCGTCTTGTCCAGGTCGAAGAACGCCGCCACTCGGCTGCCGTCGGACTTTCCGCTCGCGTCTGCCGTCACGATTCGACAATAGTTGTCCGCCCTGTCCGGTGCGGGTCGGTGACCGGTTCGGGCGGTCCTTCCGACCCTCAGGTGGACAAGTGACCAGTTGAACTTGCGATTTCTCCGCTGTCGGGGTGTAGTATTGCCATCACCTGGACTTGATCTAGGTGTGTTCAGCCCGACCCCCCGGGGCTGAACTCTGAAGACCCCCGCCTCCTCCCCCCCTGGCGGGGGTCTTCCTCTATCTACGGTCGGTCTACGGCTTTTCGTGCCACACGGATCCGGACTGGTGCAGCCGTACCAGAATTTGTCCCCAGCTCCCGAGCTGTCCACAATCGGCGGCCGTCCCCTTTTCCCGCCCGCGCGTGCCCCGCAGGCTCGACTGCATGGACGCCACGCACACCGCCCCCGACCGCCACGTGGTCGCCGTGACGAAGGACATCGACCTCGCCGTCAGCATCCGGCGAGCCTCCGCGGCCGCCGATCGTCCCCTCTCCGAGCACCCGGGCGCGACGTCGCGCCGGGTCTGGGACGCCGCCGCGCACCTGCTGCTCGACGCCGACTGCGCACTCGAGTGCGCGGCTGCCGGGTTGCCCCGCCGGGCCACGGTCCAGGTGGTGTGCGCCGGGGCGCCCGGACTGTCCGAGTGGCGAGCCGCCGCCGCGGTCGGAGCCGAAACCGTCCTGACCCTCCCCGACGACGAGGCGGCGCTGGTCGCCGTGCTGGCCCGAGTCCCGGACCGCCCGGCGGGCGGCGGGTCGGTCGTCGCCGTGGTCGGCGGTCGCGGTGGCGCGGGCGCGTCGACCCTCGCCGCGGCCACCGCGTTGACGGCGGCTGCGCGTCGCGGCCGGGGTGGGCTGCTGGTCGACTGCGACCCGCGGGGCGGCGGGCTCGACCTTCTGCTCGGTGTCGAACGGACCCCCGGGTTGCGCTGGCCCGCGGTGGTGATCGAGGGCGGTGCGGTGTCCGCGGTGGCGCTGCACGACGCGTTGCCGCGGACCGACGGCGGGGTTGCGGTGTTGTCCTGCGGCAGGGGTGCGGGGGCGACCGCGCCGGCCGCCGCCGCCCTGCGTGCGGTGGTCGAGGCCGGTCGCGGAGCGGGCGACGTCGTGGTGTGCGATCTGCCCAGGCAGTCTGCTTCGGCGACGGAGTCGGTTCTGGACCTGGCGGACCTGGTTGTGGTGGTGGTCCCGGCCCAACTGCGCGCCGCGGCGGCGGCCGAGACTCTCGTGGCTGCCGTGCGTGGCGGCCACCCGAACGTCGGGGTCGTGGTGCGCGGCCCCGCTCCCGGCGGCCTGCGGGCCGCCGACATCGCGGACCTGTTGGGCCTGCCGCTGCTCGCGGCCATGCGACCCGAGCCGGGACTGGCGGGCGCGCTCGAACGAGGTGGGTTGCGACTGCGTCGGCGATCGCCACTCGCAGGTGCTGCCGCCACCGTGCTCGACGCCCTCGGTGCCGGTGCTGCCGGGCGCGCGTCGTGAGCGCGCTGATCTCCCCGGACCTGCTCGACCGGGTTCGCGGACGCCTGGCTCGGACGTCGCTGCCCCCGACCCCGGCCGCAGTGGCCGCGGCCATACGGGCCGAGTCCTCCGGTGTGCTCGGCGACATCGACCTGCTCGGTGCCCTGCGCGTGCTGCAGACGGAACTGACCGGCGCCGGGGTTCTGGAACCGCTTCTGGCACAACCGGACGTCTCGGACGTGCTGGTCACCGCGCCGGACGAGGTGTGGGTGGACCGCGGGTCAGGCCTCGAGCGTGCCGAGGTGTCCTTCCCGGACGAGGCATCGGTCCGCAGGCTCGCCCAGCGGCTGGCACTGGCCGCGGGTCGCAGGCTCGACGACGCCCAACCGTGGGTCGACGGCAGGCTGCCCGGTTCTCCCGGCATCGACTTCGGTGTGCGGCTGCACGCGGTGCTGGCGCCGGTGGCCCAGGCCGGCACCTGCCTGTCGCTGCGGGTGTTGCGTCCGGCCACCGAGGGCCTCGACGCCCTGTGCGCGAGCGGCACGGTGCCGCCGGACGCGCACGAGATGCTGCTCCGGATCGTCGAGGCCCGGCTCGCCTTCCTCGTGATCGGTGGAACCGGCGCCGGCAAGACGACTCTGCTTGCCGCGTTGCTGGCGAAAGTCGATGTGCGGGAACGGATCGTCTGCGTCGAGGACGCGGCCGAGCTGGCTCCGACACACCCGCATGTGGTGCGGCTGGTCGCGCGGTCGCCGAACGTCGAGGGGGTGGGGGAGGTGACGGTCCGGCAGCTGGTGCGTCAGGCACTGCGGATGCGCCCGGACCGCATCGTCGTCGGAGAGGTGCGCGGCGGCGAGGTGGTGGATCTGCTCACCGCGCTCAACACCGGTCACGACGGTGGCGCGGGCACGGTGCACGCCAACTCGCCGGAGGAGGTGCCTGCCCGGCTGGAGGCGCTCGCGGCGCTCGGCGGGATGGACCGCGCCGCGCTGCACAGTCAGCTGGCCGCCGCGGTCCAGGTGGTGCTGCACGTGCAACGCGCCACGGACGGCCGCCGTCGGCTCGCGCAGATCGGTGTCCTCGAACGGGACCGGCACGGCGAGGTCACCGTCGTGCCGGCCTGGACGCCGCGCGAACCACGTTGCGCGGGAGCGGATCACCTCGATGTGCTGCTCGAACGGTCGGGCCGGTGATCTCCGGCCTGCTCCTCGGTGCGCTCGCGCTGCTCGTCGCGCCCGCGGGCAACCCGAGCAGGCGGCTGCGCCCGGCGCAGGCCGGTCCACTGCGGGCGGCTCGGGTCTGGGGTCCGCGGGCGATCGGGGTCGGCGCCGTGGCGACGGCCGCCCTGGCGGGACCGGCGGCCGCCCTCGCCGTGGCGATCCTGGCCTGCACGGTCGCGCACCGTGTACGGCGCCGCCGCCGGGGTCGCGACCGCGTCGCCGAACAGCGGGGCCTGCTCGCCGCGTTGGAGGCTGTGGTCGGGGAACTGCGGGTCGGCTCGCACCCGGCCGCGGCCTGCGCGGCCGCCGCGGAGGAGACGAAAGGTGCTGCCGCCGAGGTCTTCCGCGGTGCCGCTGCCGCCGCCCGGCTCGGCGGCAGTGCCGCCGCCGGTCTGCGCGCATCACGCGGAGTGATCGACGCTGACGTCGATCGGATCGCCGCGGCCTGGAACGTCGCCGAACGGCACGGCATCGCCCTGGCCGACCTTCTCGAGGCCGCTCGTGCGGATCTGTTGGGGCGCATCAGGTTCCGTGATCGGGTCGAGTCGGGCCTGGCTGGTGCCCGCGCCACCGCCGCGGTACTGGCGGGACTGCCGCTGCTGGGGATCGCGCTCGGACAGCTGATGGGCGCGGGTCCGCTGCGGGTGCTGCTGTCGGGCTCGGCGGTGTCCTACTGGTGCTCGGCACGGTGCTGGTCTGCGCGGGGTTGTTGTGGACGGACCGGATCACCGGCCGGGTGGCGGGATGAGTGCGCTCGCGGCGCTGCTGCTCGCGGCCGGACTGCTGGTGGCCCCCGGGGTCAGCGCCGCGTCCGGGCGCCTGCGTGCGGCCGTGCAGCAGGGCCCGGCACCCGACGACGTGACGGTCACCGGCCCGGCCGCGGACGATCCGATGGCCGGCGCGGCGGGATACGACCTGCTCGCCGCCTGCCTGCGGTCGGGGTTGCCGATGGCGGTCGCGGCGGCCGCGGTCGCGCCGAACAGTCCCGAACCGATCGCGGGCGCGCTCCGTGCGGCGGCGAACCTGCTCGCGCTCGGTGCCGAGCCCGAGATCGCGTGGGAGAGGGCCGCCGCGGATCCGGAGACCGAGACCCTGGCGCGGACGGCTCGGCGCTCGGCACGGTCGGGATCCTCGCTCGCGGCGGCGATGACGGAACTGGCCGCCGACCGCCGGACCGTCGTCGAGGACCGTGGCGTCGCGGCTGCAGAACGCGCCGGGGTCCTGATCAGCGGACCGCTCGGGCTCTGTTTCCTGCCGGCCTTCCTGTGCCTCGGGATCGTGCCGGTGGTGGTCGGCCTGGCCACCCGGGTGCTCGGTCAGGGACTGCTGTGAGCGCGCCCGGGCGTGCTCCGAATCGCCGCCGCGGAGAGACCGCGACGGTCGTCGAGAAGGGGGAACATCATGTCGATCTGGGCGCTTCACGGTCGGGTTCGGGACGTGGTCGCTGCGACACGGCACCGGTTGCTGATCGCGACGGTGGCGGAGGACGGGATGTCCACCGCCGAATATGCCATCGGGACCATCGCGGCCGCGGCCTTCGGGGCGGTGCTGTACTCCGTGGTCACCGGGGACTCGATCGTCTCGGCACTGACCAACATCATCGACAAGGCGCTCAACACCGCGGTGTGAGCGGGCGCCTCGGCCGGGTTGCCGACGAGACGGGTGCGGTCACGGTGGAGGCCGCGATCGCCATCGCGTCGATCGCGGTGGTCGTGATTCTCTGCATCGGCTCGGTCCTCGCGGTGTCCGCACATGTTCGCTGTGTCGACGCGGCGCGGGAGTCGGCCAGGCTCGTCGCCCGCGGGGACCGGAACGAGGCGGTCCCCGCGGGCCTGCGGGTCGCACCGCGCGGCGCGCGGGTGGAGGTGCGCGAGGAGGGCGGGTACGTCACGGCGCGGGTCTCGACCGGCGTCGCGTTGCTGCCGATGTTGCGCATCTCGGCGGAGGCGGTGGCCGTGGCCGAGGAACCGTCGCAGGCCGAATCGGACGGCGGGGGTGGACCACCGTGAGGGACGAGCGGGGTGCGGCGACGGTGCTGGCCTGCTTCGCGATGCTCGCGTTGATCTCGCTGGCACTGGTGGTCGGGCACCTGGGCGCGGCGGTCGCGGCCCGGCACCGGGCCCAGGCTGCGGCCGACCTCGCCGCGCTGGCCGCGGCAGCCGTGCTCGACCGCGGAGGCGAGGCCGGGTGTGTGGCCGCGCGGGGTGTCGTGGACCGGATGGGGGTCACGCTGCGCGAGTGCAGGATCGAGGGCTGGGACGCGGTCGTGACGGTCGGGGTGCGGGTCGGCGTCGTCGCGGCGGGATCCGGTGAGGCGGTGGCCGCGGCGCGGGCGGGACCGGTCGACCAGCCGTAGTCCGGCACGTCCGATACGTGAGGTTCCGCGGCAACACGCCCCGCTCCCCGGCGTGCGGCCGGGTAGCCAATGGCAGGATTCCCGACGTGACCACGACAGATCGACCGCCGGCGCGGCTGCGTTCCTGGCTGCTTGCCGACATCACCGAGGAGCCCGCGGGGCACCAGGGGCCTTTCCGGTCACCGCCCAAGGAAGAGCACAAGCACTCCTGGTGGAAGGTGATGTGCCTGACGGGCGTCGACTACTTCTCCACGCTCGGCTACCAGCCCGGCATCGCGGCGCTCGCCGCCGGCGTGCTGTCGCCGATCGCCACCATGGTCCTGGTCACGTTGACCCTGGTCGGCGCGCTGCCGGTGTATCGCCGCGTGGCCGCGGAGAGCCCCCGCGGCGAGGGCTCGATCGCGATGCTGGCCAAGCTGCTGCCCCGCTGGGGCGGAAAGATCTTCGTGCTGGTGCTGCTCGGATTCGCCGCGACCGACTTCATCATCACGATGACGCTGTCGGCTGCCGACGGTGCCGCGCACCTGGTGGAGAACCCCTTCGCGCCCGAGGGCCTGCACGGCAAGAACCTGGTTGTCACTCTGGTGTTGCTGGGGCTGTTGGCCGCGGTCTTCCTCAAGGGCTTCTCCGAGGCCATCGGCCTCGCGGTCGCCCTGGTCGGGGTGTACCTGGCGCTGAATCTGGTGGTCGCGGTGGTCGGGCTCTGGCACGTCGCCACGGCGCCGTCGGTGGTCACGGACTGGACGTCGGCGATGACGGCCCAACACGGCAGCCCGTGGATGATGATCGCGATCTCGCTGCTCGTCTTCCCCAAGCTCGCGCTCGGACTGTCCGGATTCGAGACGGGCGTCGCGGTGATGCCGCAGATCCGTGGCGACGACACCGACACCCGCGCGGTCCCGCGCGGCCGGATTCGTGGCGCCCGCCATCTGCTGACCACGTCGGCGCTGATCATGAGCGCCTTCCTCATCGTCACGAGCTTCATCACCACCGTGCTGATCCCGGAGCAGGAGTTCGAGGCGGGCGGCGCGGCGAACGGTCGTGCGCTGGCGTATCTCGCCCACGAGTACCTCGGCAACACGTTCGGCACCGTCTACGACGTCAGCACCATCGCGATCCTGTGGTTCGCGGGCGCCTCCGCGATGGCGGGACTGCTCAACCTCGTGCCCCGGTACCTGCCCCGCTTCGGGATGGCCCCGGACTGGGCGCGTGCCGTCCGGCCGCTGGTCCTGGTGTTCGCGGCGATCGCGGTGGGCATCACCTGGTACTTCGACGCGGACGTGGACGCCCAGGGCGCCGCCTACGCCACCGGCGTCCTCGTGCTGATCACCTCCGCCGCCGTCGCGGTCACCCTCTCCGCGCGGCGGCGAGGACAGCGCCGCAAGACGATCGGCTTCGGTGTGGTCGCCGTGATCTTCACCTACACCACCGTGGTCAACGTCTTCGAACGTCCCGAGGGCGTGCAGGTGGCCGCGCTGTTCATCCTCGCGATCCTGCTGGTGTCGTTCGCGTCCCGGTTCCGGCGCGCCTTCGAGCTGCGCAGCGAGTCGGTCACCTACGACGAGACGGCCCTGCAGTTCATCGAGGAGGCCGCGCGCGGCACGATCCGGATCGTCACCCACGACGTGGACCGCCGCGACTCCGAGGAGTACCGCGAGAAGGCCTCCGATCAACGGCGCGAGAGCCACATCCCCGGCGACGAACCGATCCTGTTTCTCGAGGTCAACGTCAAGGACTCCTCGGAGTTCGCGACCAAGCTCCGAGTGCACGGCCGGCAGCGCGACGAACACCGGATCCTGTGGGTCAACAGTGCGGTCATCCCGAACTCGATCGCCGCGATCCTGCTCGACATCCGGGACCGGACCGGGACCATCCCGCACGTCTACTTCGAGTGGACGGAGGGCAATCCCGTCACCAACCTGCTGCGATTCCTCTTCATCGGTCAGGGCGAGGTGGCCCCCGTGACCCGGGAGGTCCTGCGCAGGGCCGAGCCGGACGTCTCCCGTCGACCCCACGTCCATGTCGGGTAGGCGCGGGCAGTGAAGGTAGACGGACGCGAGGTCCCGGTACACGGCAGCCTCCTACAGCCCCTGCGTCGGCGGACCAGCGATCAGATCCGTGTCGCGCTCTCGGGATTCTGCGTGCTGTCGGTGGTGGTCGTCTCCCTCGTCACCCGGGGCCGCTGGGAGTCGTTGGAGCACTCGATATCCGACCTCATCGGCGTCGCGTCCCCCCAGTTCTCGAACCTCGTCTACTCCCTGTACGGCGTCGCGATCCTGGCGCTGCCGTTCGCGATCCTGCTCGGGATCGTCGTCGGCCGGCGCTGGAAACTGCTGGCGGGCTACGCCGCTGCGGCACTGATCGCCGGAATTGCCCTGTCCATCACGGGAACGGGAATCTCTGCCCCGCAGTGGCACCTGGACCTCACCGCCCACCTGGACACCTTCCTCTCGCAGTTCCTCGACGACCCGCGGTGGATCGCGATGCTCGCCGCGGTGCTCACCGTGTGCGGGCCGTGGCTGCCCAAACGGTGGCGGATTCTGTGGTGGGTGCTGTTGCTCGCATTCGTGCCGATCCACCTGTTCGTCAGCGCCGTCGTCCCGGCGCGGTCGATGCTCGGCCTCACCGCGGGCTGGTTCGTCGGCGCACTGGTCGTGCTGTTCGTCGGCACCCCGGCGCTGGAGGTGCCGGTGGACGTCGCGTTGCGCGTCCTCGACCGGCGCGGACTGCGGGTGCAGGAGTTGACCGTGCTCAGCCCGGCGGGACCGGGGCCGTTGGTGTTGTCGGCCCTGTGTCAGGTGGCGCCGGGCAGGGACGTGGTCGACCGGCCGTGGCCGCAGGCCGGCGAACCCGATCACCGGGTCTCGACGGTCGATGTGGCGGTGTGCGAGGCGGGAACGACGACCGTGGTCCTCGACCTGTTCGGCCAGCACCAACGCAGCGAGGCGGCGGTCCGGCAGGCGGGCCGCTGGCTGACGCTGCGCAGTTCGGAGACCCCGCCGGCGTTCGCCTCGCTGCAGCGGGCGGTCGAGCACCGCGCGTTGATGTCGACGGCGATCGGTGGGCTGGGACTGTCCGCGAACTGGCCGGTCGCGGTGTCCTCTCTCGACCGCGGATGGATGCTGTACGCGCACACCGCCTCCCGCGGCGAGCCGCTCGACGGGCATCAGCAGGATCAGCTCGCCGTGGTGTGGGACGGCCTGCGTCGTCTGCACGCCCGCCAGATCTCGCACGGCGACCTGCGCCCGGAGAACATCAGGACGGCGTCCGGGGTGGCCCGCTTCGAGGGCTTCGCCCGGTCGGAGATCGGCGCGACGGAGGCCCAGTTGCAGTCCGACGTCGCGCAGCTGCTGCTGGTCACGGCCGAGATGTTCGGGGTGGAACCGGCGGTGCGCGTGGCGATCTCGGCGGTGGGTGTGGACCAGGTGATTGCCGCCTCGGGTCGGCTGACGCGCAGCGCGATGCCCAAACGCATCCGCCGCACGGCGCCGAACGTGGCGGAGCTGATGAAGTCGATCCGGGCGGAGGTCCGCACCCAGACCGACACGGAGGAGATCCGAACCGAGCAGGTCACCCGGTTCAGCCGCAATCAGCTGATCCAGTTGGTGCTGCTGATCGGTCTGGTCTACGTGGCCTACCCGTTCGTCAGCGCGGTGCCGACCTTCGTCACCGAGCTGGGATCGGTGAACTGGATGTGGGTGCTGCTCGGTCTCGTCGTCTCCGGCCTGACGTACATCGGAGCCGCCGCCGCGCTGTGGGCGTGCGCGAGCGAGTCGGTGAGCTTCAAGAACCTCATTATCATGCAGTTCGCGAACACCTTCGCGGCCACCACCACCCCGGCGGGGGTCGGGGGACTGGCGCTCAGCGCGCGGTTCCTCCAGCACAACGGGCTCGGCGGGGTACGCGCCACCGCGGCGGTCGCACTGCAGCAGACGGTCCAGGTGGTCACCCACATCGGGTTGCTGATCGTCTTCAGCGTCGCGGCCGGCAAGAGCGCGGACCTCTCGCACTTCATCCCGAGCGGGACGGTGCTGTACCTGATCGTCGGCGTGGTGCTCGGAGTGGTCGGCGCGTTCATGGTGGTGCCCAAGCTGCGCCGGTGGCTCCGCGACGACCTGCGTCCCCAGATCGCCGACCTCACCACCGAACTGGCCGACCTGGCCCGCGACCCGGGCCGGTTCCTGATCATCGTCGGCGGTTGCGCCAGCACGACTCTCGGTGCGGCACTGGCCCTCTGGGCCAGTGTCGCGGCGTTCGGGGGAGGGGCCACCTTCATCACCGTCACCATCGTCACGATGATCGGCGGCACCCTGGCGTCCGCCGCACCCACTCCCGGCGGCGTCGGCGCGGTCGAGGCCGCCCTGATCGGTGGGCTCGCCGCGTTCGGCGTGCCCGCGAGCGTCGCGGTGCCGTCGGTGCTCCTCTACCGGGTGCTCACCTGCTGGCTGCCGGTCTTCATCGGCTGGCCGACCATGCACTGGCTGCAGCGCAACGACCTCATCTGACCCACCCTCCCCAATTCCCCACTCCCGACCTCCCCAATGTCACATTGGTTCGCCTCAGTCGACCGAATGTGACATCGGGGAGGTCCGGGGTGGCAGTTCAGGCGGTGGGGGAGAGGGCGTCGAGGACTGCCGAGAGCAGTCGCACCGCGCCGTCCTTGTCGAGCGGGTTGTTGCCGTTGCCGCACTTCGGCGACTGCACGCAGGAGGGGCACCCGGCCGCGCACTCGCAGGCGCGGATCGCGTCTCGGGTGGCCCGCAGCCAGGGGTGGAGTTCGGCGTGGCCGCGGTCGGCGAATCCGGCCCCGCCCTGGTGCCCGTCGTAGACGAACACCGTCGGCAGTGCGGTGTCCTGGTGCAGCGCTGTCGAGACCCCGCCGATGTCGCCGCGGTCGCAGGTGGCCACGAGCGGCAGCAGTCCGATGGCGGCGTGCTCGGCGGCGTGCAGGGCGCCGGGGAATCGGTCGGCAGGGATGCCGGCCGATTCCATCAGTTCCGGTGTGACGGTGTACATCACGGCGCGGGTCCGCAGGCTCTGCGGCGGCATGTCCAGTTCCACCGAGTCGAGAACCTCGCCCGAGGGCAGACGGCGCAGGTACCCGACCACCTGGTGGGTGACCTCGACCTCGGTGAGTGCAGTGGTGACGGCGCCGTGCTCGCTGCGCTCGAGGACGGCGGTGATCGCGATGTCGGTGGTTTCGCGGGCCGAGGTGGTCCACTCCGGCGTCTCGGCGTGCACGAGCGCCAGCCCGTTCTCGAGGTCGAGGTCGTCGACGACGAACGACTCGCCCTGGTGGATGTGCACGGCGCCGGGGTGCGCGGTCGCGGGGGCCCGGCCGCCGTCGACGGTGCCGAGCAGCCGCCCGGACTCGGCGTCGACGATCGCGACCTGCAGCCCGATGCCGCCGCGGATGTTCACGGCGGCATGGGGATTCGACTCGGCGGTGACGAACCAGCCGTGCGCACGCCTGCGGATCAGGCCCTGGGCGGCGAGATCGGTGAGCACCTCGACCGCGTCGAACTGTTCCACCTCGGCGTCGCTGAGCGGCAGTTCCATTGCGGCGCATAGCAGTTGCGGACCCAGCACGTACGGGTTGGTCGGATCGGTGACCGTGGCCTCGACCGGTTTGTCGAGGAGTGCGGCCGGGTGGTGCACCAGGTACGTGTCGAGCGGATCGTCGCGCGCGACCAACACCACCAGCGACCCTTCGCCGCGGCGGCCGGACCGCCCGGCCTGCTGCCAGAACGAGGCGACCGTGCCGGGGAACCCCGCGACCACCACCGCGTCCAGGCCCGCGATGTCCACGCCCAGTTCCAGTGCATTGGTGGTCGCGGCGCCGAGCAGGGTGCCGTCGGCGAGTGCGGCCTCCAGTTCGCGGCGGTCCTCTGCGAGGTACCCGGCCCGGTACGCGGCCACCCGTTCGGCGAGGTCCGGGTCCACCTCGGCGAGCAGTCGCTTGGCGCCCATCGCTGTCAGTTCCGCGCCGCGCCGGGACCGGACGAAGGTGAGGGTGCGGGCCCCCTCCACCACCAGGTCGGCCATGATCCGCGCAGCCTCCGATCCGGCGGCGCGGCGCACGGGGGCGCCGTTCTCCCCGGTGACCTCCGCGAGCAGGGGCGGCTCCCACAGCGCGACCGTCCGCGGTCCGTGCGGGGACCCGTCCTCGGTGACCTGTCGGCACGGTGCGCCGATCAGTCGGCCGGCGGCCGCTCCGGGGTCCGCGGTGGTGGCGCTGGCGAGGATGAACACCGGGTCCGCGGCGTACCGGCGGGCGATCCGCCGGAGCCTGCGCAGTACGAGGGCGACGTTGGATCCGAAAACACCTCGATAGGAATGACATTCGTCGACGACCACAAATCGCAGTCGGCGAAAGAAATGCGCCCACCGTTGATGCGAGCGCAGCATGCCGATATGCAACATGTCCGGATTGGTGAATACCCAGCGCGAGTTCGTGCGTACGAATTGCCGCACCTCGGTCGAGGTGTCGCCGTCGAATGCGTTGGGGTACACGTCCGCCAGCGCCTCGGCCTGGTCGCAGAGCGTGGTGACGGCCCGGATCTGGTCGGCGCCGAGTGCCTTGGTGGGCGCGAGGTAGAGCGCGGTGGCGCGCGGGTCCTCGGCGAGCGCGGTGAGGATCGGAAGTTGGTAGGCCAGTGACTTTCCGGAGGCGGTTCCCGTCGCGACGACCACGTGCGAGCCCGCCGCGGCGTGTTCGGCTGCCTCGGCCTGGTGTGTCCAGGGCAGGGGGATTCCGTTCTCCCGCAAGGCCTCGACCACTTCGGGATGCGCCCAGGCCGGCCATTGCGCGTACCGCGCCGCCCGCGCGGGCAGTTCGGCCACGTGGGTCAGTGGATCCTCCCCGCGTGCGGTGCCCGCCAGGACGCGTCCGAGCAGGTCGTGGCCGTAGCTCCCCGCGGTGGCGTCGGGTGGGATCAAGGGGTACTCCGCGTTCGTCTAACGGTCGTGCCGCACCTCGCCCGACCTGGGGTTTTGATGCTACTGGGCGGTAATTGCGGATAACACGACGACCCTCCGGAACGGCAATAGGTCCGTTTCTCGGGCTGTTACCGGCAAGAAGTCGGGAACAAGATCATTTCGTTATGAGTTTTCGACT
Organism: Rhodococcus sp. NPDC059234; assembly: GCF_042754225.1. Classification (NCBI taxonomy): domain Bacteria; kingdom Bacillati; phylum Actinomycetota; class Actinomycetes; order Mycobacteriales; family Nocardiaceae; genus Rhodococcus; species Rhodococcus sp. NPDC059234. The sequence continues at coordinate 453 of NZ_JBHZAH010000106.1, read as the reverse complement.
GTTGTGCTCGCACGAAGCGTGGTTCACTGGCAAGTGGTCGCAGCTTCTGTGTTCGTGTACGCGCTCGCAGGATCGATGTTGCGAGCGGTGTGCTCGATGCTTTTCCTGAGGGGGAAATCAGCGGTACAGCGGTCGGAACCGGCCCGGTGGGCTGTGAGCGCCGTCCGCCGCATCCGGTGTTAGAAAGAGAAGGAAAAGCATGGCACAGGGCACTGTGAAGTGGTTCAACGCGGAAAAGGGCTTCGGCTTCATCGCCCCCGAGGACGGCTCCGCTGACGTCTTCGTCCACTACTCCGAGATCCAGGGCAGCGGATTCCGCACGCTCGAGGAGAACCAGCGCGTCGAGTTCGAGGTCGGTCAGGGCACCAAGGGTCCCCAGGCCACCGGCGTTCGCGCGATCTGATTCGTCAGTACCTCGGTACGGATTGCACTCGTCCCCCATCACCTCACGGT